>NZ_JAKMRU010000040.1:0-1229 GCF_025772235.1 Campylobacter sp. IFREMER_LSEM_CL1085
TCTACCCTTTGATTCTCTTAAAGATACAGAAGCTTGAGAAATCATTTGAGTCGTACCCATACCTATAGTAGAAAGATTACTTCCTGATATTAAGATGTCTTTACCATCATTTTTGATTAAAGATAAACGGCCATAGTTTTTATAATCTTTTTGCATTATGCCTGCACCAGGACCCATACTACCACCTATTTCTATACCTCTACCATCTCTTGAAGTTAATACAAGTCTACCATTAGCATCTCTTGAAGCTTCTACACCAGTGCTATCTTTAACTGAATTTATAGCAGCTACTAAGGCTCCATTTTGATCACTATCTTGATATTCTATTCTACCTATCTTCACTCCATTTATAGCAAAATCATCACTCGTAACACCAGCTTTTATAGGACCAACACCCGTAGTTTCAACTAAGAAATTTGCTCTAACACCTGTGATATCAGAAACTCTATTAATCTCTTCAGCTAAAGCACCAAGTCCTGTTCCTACTGAAGTAGAAATCACCACAGGTTGGAATTTAAAATCATCTACCCCATTATAGTTTTTAATAGTAAGTTGAGCTATACCACTGTCTTTAGCTTGAGAACCTGTTTCAAATCTAGTTACACCTATTTTAGAACTTTGAGTTGGACCTATGCTAGCTTTTACGGTTTGATTTGACTGCGCACCGAGTTGGAATTCTTGATTTATAAAGTTTCCGCTTAAAAGCTGCTTGCCATTAAATGCTGTGGTATTAGCTATATTATCAAGTTCTTCCATCAAACGATTAATATCAGCTTGAAGCATATTTCTTGTTTTAGTGCTTTGTCCATCTTGTGCTGCCTGAGTAGCTTTTACTTTGATAGTATCTAAGATTTTAAGCTGCTCATCCATAGCCTTATCAGCTGTTTGTAAAATACCTATAGCATCATTACCATTATTTATTGCTTGACCTAAAGTTGCAGCTTGTGATCTTAAGCTATCTGCTATAGCCATACCTGAAGCATCATCTGCTGCGGAGTTGATTCTAAGACCTGAACTAAGTCTTGATAAAGACTTATCAAGCTCTCTTGCTGTGATAGTTGAATTTGCATGTGCATTCATTGCACCTATGTTGGTGTTTATTCTAAAACCCATTTTAAATCCTTTCAAAATATTGCTTAGAACTTTTAAAGCAATAAATGTTCCAATTTTAAAGAGTATTTTAAAGAGTATTTTAAAGAGTATTTTAAAGAGTATTTTAAAGAGTATTT
>NZ_JAKMRU010000041.1:0-1194 GCF_025772235.1 Campylobacter sp. IFREMER_LSEM_CL1085
TAGTTATTTTAGTTATTTTAGTTATTTTAGTTATTTTAGTTATTTTAGTTATTTTAGTTATTTATTGGCTTAATCCTTAAATTAGTTTATTTTTTATGCTTATTGTTAGTTGTTATTTTTTTATTTGGTTATAAAATTTATTTATTTAGTTATATTGTGAAAATTTTTAATTAATTTGTGTTGATTAGATAGGGTATTTATTATTATTTTATAAAATTTAGTTTTATATGCTATTTAGCTGTTTATTGGTTTAATTTTTAGAGTGGTTTGTTTTTTTTATTTTGTTATCGATTTTTATTCTTATATGTTATGGTTTTTGGGTTTATTGTTTTATTTTTTATGGTTTAGATTTGTGTTGTTAGTTATTGAATTGTTTTAATGGCTTATTTGGTGGTTGGGTTTATTGTTTTATTTTTTGTGATTTTTATTTAGTGGTTTAGCCAACTTGGTTGTTAACTGTAGATAGTTTTTAATTCTTATTTTTAGTGTTTGATTTAGTTTTAGGTTTTTTATGGTTTGGGGATTTAGTCGTTTTAACTTTAAAATGTTTATAGTGAGTTTGATAAATTTTGTTTTTTTAGTTTTTATCGCTTATGTTTTTGGTTTTTTATTAATCTGATAAATTAGGTTTTTTTATTTTTAGTATAGTTTTTAGATTTGGTTTTTTTAATCTATGTTGAAGTATTCTAATAATTTATTGGTGGTTTATTTTTAATTGTTTGTTGACTTTTTTATCAATTTGCTAAAATTATTTTTGTTCTTTAGTGGTTTGCTAAATATGTTTTAATTTTTTAGATTATATTTCTTATATTTCTTATATTTCTTATATTTCTTATATTTCTTATATTTCTTATATTTCTTATATTTCTTATATTTCTTATATTTCTTATATTTCTTATATTTCTTATATTTCTTATATTGCGTTTTTTAATTAATTTATAGTTTTTTTATTTTTTATGCTTTTTAGAAATTTATTTAGTTTTATGTTGTTTGGGTGTTTGACTTGGTTTTATCATTCTTTATTTTTAGTAATTTATTAGCTTGCTTGTTTTTAATTTTAAAATGCTTATAGTAAGTTTAATAAATTTGTTTTTACTTTTTAGTTTTATATTGAAATGGTATTGTAAAGTGTGATGTGTGATATTGTTTATAATAAAGTTTATAATAAGTCATTGTATTGGTAGATAATCGGTT
>NZ_JAKMRU010000042.1:0-1086 GCF_025772235.1 Campylobacter sp. IFREMER_LSEM_CL1085
ATTATAATTAATCATAAATCTTATAATTACAAGAGCAATTACCAAGCTTATAACACCAATAATGATTTGTTGTATTAAAGCTTTATTTACCGGGTCTTTATAGATTTTTTCATCTGCAATCACACAAACATTATATCCTGTTGAAGATTTCTGACAAATCACAGCCTTGCGAGGAGCATTTCCATCTTCAATTAACATTGGTGAGCTTGAAAGAAGTCCTGATTTTCCTTCAGGTGTTGAAAGATATGATTTTACTATATTTTGACTTAATTCATTTTTTGTTAATAATGCCTCAGAAGATTCATGAAAAAGTATAGTTCCATCATTATCTAAAACCACAGTATATCCGCTTTGTGACCTTCCCATTGATAATACATTATCTGAAAAAGTATTTAAATCATAATTTCCACCTACTGCACCTATAAATTTACCATTAACAACTATAGGATATGAAAAAGATAAAGAAGGAGCTTTTAAGCTAGGGGCAATATAAGGCTTTGATATTACAACTTTGTTTTCTCCAGAAGCAACACTTGTGTACCAACTTCTTGTTCTAGGATCATAGCCATCAGATGGCATTTGATGGTTTCCATTTGATCTAATCATTGCACCATTGTGTGCAAGTCCTACATATAGCACATCAAAACGACTAGCTTCTTTTGCAACTTTAACCATAGTGTAAATTTCTTCTAAACTCACATTAGGATTTTTTTGCAATTCAGAGGCGACAGATCTAATAGCATCGCTTCTTGAAGCAGTGTAGTCATCAAAATTCTTTAAAACATCTTGCATTGTTTTAACTTGTATATCATTGATGAGTTTTTGAACATCATGCTTTACTTCGGCATAATTAAATGCATTTGCTATAAATAAAATAGCTATAATTGCTAAAAAAACAAAAAAAGTTAATTTTCCCGTTAAACTTCTTGTAATGTTTTTCATAATGAATTATCCTTGTTTAAAAATTGTAAATTTTAAGGGAAAAATTATCTTGTATTATTTTTAATAAAAAAATGCATTATTTAAATATAAAAAAACTATTTTTTAATAAAAAAATTATAAAAAATAACAATCACATCCAATCAA
>NZ_JAKMRU010000043.1:0-1085 GCF_025772235.1 Campylobacter sp. IFREMER_LSEM_CL1085
ATTAATCGTCGAATTTTGTTTTTTAATATTGTGTTTTAAGAAAATTTATATTTATCCAATATTATTTATATAGATAATTTTTTATTAATATATCGTTTTTTTAAATTTATACTCCTATGAGATAATTTTTTCACTTTCAAAAAATAACTACAAATTTACATAAAAAGGAAAACCAATGAAAAGTGCGAAAATAAAAATCTCACTCATAGCAAATTTTATTGCTATATTTTGTCTACTTATTTTAGGCATTATAACTTTTGTTTTTGTAAAAGACTCTCTGTTTAAAGAAGTTATAAAAGCAGAACAAGATAAACTTATTTCTGCAAAAAATTTAACACAAAATTTTTACAACAACTCTTCAAGCGCATTAGAAAGATTTGCCCAAAGTATTTTACATCATCCATATGAAATTTTAGCCAACGAAGAAACATTAATAGAAGATGTTGGAATTCAGTTAAAAGCTGCAAAAGATATAGGCGATTATCAAGCTATTTATTTGGCAAAACCTGATGGGGAATTAGTTTTAAGTAACAAAGACAGCGATGCCAAAGGAGTAAATTATTTAATTTATGGAAAAGAGCAAAATTATGATGCAACTACAAGAGAATTTTATATAGCAGCTAGAAAGAAAACAGGTTGGAATGTAACTGATATTTATACAGATATAGCAACGGGACTTCCTACTTTTACCTATTCTATATCTTTAACTAAAAATGGTAAGTTTATAGGGGTTTTGGCTATCGATGTTTCTGTGAAGAAATTAGAAGATAGATTAAAACATTTACCAGGCTCATCTTTTGTTTTTGATAAAGCATTGTTTGCATTTGCTTCAACCGATGAAAACTATTTTGGCAAAGATAATAAAAATGTTGCTATTGTTGCTAAAGCTTTTAGTAAAGCAAAACCAGGTGAGGCGTTTTTTTATACTAATGAAATGGGTAAAGAAAAATTATCTATTTGCGATAAAATAGATTCAGATACTATCTGCAGTGTAACAGATATTGACAGCATAGAAGAATCTAGCAAGAAAATGGCCTATATTCAAATTACTGCAGTTATTGCAGCTAGTTTTATAAGTATCATTT
>NZ_JAKMRU010000044.1:0-861 GCF_025772235.1 Campylobacter sp. IFREMER_LSEM_CL1085
TTTGGGAGGATTAATATGTCGCATTTAGAAAATTCAGCCAATATAGCTTTATTTGGAGGTTCTTTTATCTTAGCTTTTTTCTTTCAGTTTTTAGCATATACTGGTATTAAAGAAGCTCAAGCTTTTACTTTGTTTGTTATTTTTATATTTTCAGCAATAGTAGGTTTTTGCAGAACTTTAGCTTTAAATGAAAGTGTTAAGGCTTATACCTTTTCTGATCTTTTGTCAAAGTTTTTAATGTTAGGAATACCTTTTATGTTTGCTTTGGGTGCAAAGCAAATAGATGCTTTATATTATTTTGTAGATTATAGTTTTAGCTTCTTGATTTTAGGAGAAATCCTTTCTGTGATGATTAATATTCAATGTATAAAAACAAGAAAGGCAATAGCTGAAGTAGATATTTACAATATTGCAGTTGAGAAAATAAAGAATTTTTCAAGCGGTTTTTTAAAAACAAATACTTATATAAAAGAAGAAGAAAAGGGTAGGCAAGATGATAAGAAAAACACTTAAAAGGGTTATAGTTAAACCTTTTGGCAAAGATAGATTTGAAGTTGTAAAAGAATTTGAAGTTAGTTTGTGTGGTTTAAATTTTATCGTGCCAAAAGGTTTTATTAGTGATGGTGCTTCAGTGCCACGCATTTTTTGGAGTATTTATCCTCCATATAAAAGTGAGTACTTTAGTGCTAGCATCGTGCATGATTATTTATGCCAAAAAGCATATTCAAAAGATGATTATAAGCTAGCAGATAAAGTTTTAAAAGAAGCTATGAGTGAGCTTGGTTGCTCTAAAGTAAAGACTTTTATTTTTTATCATGCGTGTAATACATTCCATGTGGTTAAATGTTTTTTGAAAGGAAT
>NZ_JAKMRU010000045.1:0-848 GCF_025772235.1 Campylobacter sp. IFREMER_LSEM_CL1085
GCAAGTTTAAAGTCTTTAGTAGGTATTGTTTATTAGCAATAATACTTAAGCTTTGATTGGAATTTAAAAAAGTATTTCTTTCTTGTTTTAATTGAAAGCTTAGCTTTTCATTTAAAGATTTAAATAAAGAATTAAAAATTTCATTTTTTATTTTATTATCTTCTTTATAAAGTTTTAAATCAAATTGATATTTTTGTTCTTCTTGTTCAATGATTTTTTCTTGTTCTTTTAAATCTTGTATGTTTTTTAAATATTCTTCATCTATAAAATTGTAAGTTGTAGAAGCTATACTTGTTTTAGTTATAAGTTCTTTTTTCTTTGCTAGAGCAAGTTCGTATTGTTTTGAATAGCTAGGGTAGGGGCGTGGAGTGAAGAGGGAGAAAGGATTGATTAGTTTTTGAAAAAAATCATTTGGATGATCAATACATTGACCATTAGGTGTTATAGAATTACTAGGGCATACAACAGGAGGTTTAATTTTATCTCCGATTTTATTAAGCAAATCTTGAGTATTTATTAGCAGTTTTTTTGCTAATTCTTTAATGTTTTCAGAAAAATAGTAAGATATAACACTTCCTCCAGCAAAAATAATTATACCAAAAATAATTTTTCCTCTAAACAAGATAAGTGCTATTTCTTTAGAAATATCTAAGCCTTTTTTTAAAACAAAATCTTGTATAACTTCTTCTCCTAATTTTACTAAAACTTTAGTTATATCACCATTGTTAATATACTCTAAGGTATATTCAGTAATTTTTAGTTTGCTATCCACTTTATCTGTAATAACTTGAACTTTTTGAATATAAGGTTGTAGGGTTTCTTTAGTGGGAGAGTTGGGGGAAAGGTTG
>NZ_JAKMRU010000046.1:0-817 GCF_025772235.1 Campylobacter sp. IFREMER_LSEM_CL1085
CATTAGAAGTTCCACCTAAACCACTTTTTTGTATAATAAAATTACCTTCATCATAATTTGTGCTTAAACTCTCATCAAGCTTTACAGTATGAGCAAAGCCGTTAGAAAAAGCAAACAATACATCACTCAAACAGCCACCATATTGCCCTGATAAGGTTCGGACTTTAAATTTTATTTTTGTATATTCTTCATTGGCTAACTTTTTCTTAGAAAACAAATCAAGCCATACTGAACCTTTTCCTTGATTTATTATGCATAAATAAATAGTAGAAGCTTCCTCATTAACATAATTTATTAGTGTTCCAACTTCAGCTTTTATATCAGGGTTTGGCAACTCATAAGAAGTGATAAAACCTGCATCTTTTTGTGGTAAATTACTTACAATTTCTTCCACTATAGGTTGTAATTCTTCTTTAGAAACACCTTCACCTTTCAAAGAAGCTAAAAACTCATCTTCACTTTTTCCCGCATTACCTTCTTTGTTAAGCCAAATTTCATAAGCACTTTTTCCATCTTCTCCTTTGGCTCCACTATCGCCTTTTAAACTTTGAAGTTGCTCAGGCGTAAAATCTTCATAAGTAAACGCATCGCCTTTTTCGCCTTTTAAACTAGCTTGATTTTCTGTAATATAAGATAAAATACCATCTTTTATACTATCATCTAGATTTATCTTATCTAGCTCTTCATTTATGATTTTTATCAATTCTTCTTTATCTATCTTACCATTTTCATAAAATTGCACCAATTTTTCCATTTTGTTTTTAAGCTCATTTAAGCTTTCATTTTGTGTTTGAATAACTTGTTCTAAACTCATTTT
>NZ_JAKMRU010000047.1:0-755 GCF_025772235.1 Campylobacter sp. IFREMER_LSEM_CL1085
GTAACACCATCACTGATTTGTAGTGAGATATTTATTTTCCCTATCCCTTCTCTACCACTTTCTATAACCTCTTGTCCTTCTCTTAGGGCTTCTTTTATACTTTCTTTAATGTTAATAGTAGTATTGTTTTCATTATGAACACTAGTATTATTTTCATTTGCATTCATCTAAGGCCTTTTGGATTTTGTTTATCCAATTATAACTTGCATTAGAAAAATCTTTAAAAGCATTTTTCCAATCATCATTAGCTATACTAGGAATCTCAGAAGTCGAATTTAAATCTAAATTGTTAAATACTTTATAACTTATTTTCATTTTTTCAAGTGCTAATTTTTTATCTTCTAGGGGATAAAATTTTTTAAGATTTTTTGGCACATCGTAGATAAAATAATATATTGTAATTTTATATATATTTGCCAAACCTTTATACCAAGAACCCTTATCCAAATAGCCTATGCTATCTAAATAATCATAAAATTCTTCATAGTGCTTTATAAATTTAAGTTTTTCTTTAAAAATTTGTTTTTCTAAATCTTTAGTAGAGGCTCTTAAGTTTAGGTATTTTTGTTTTTCATTTGAGTTTAAATTGCTTATGAAATTAAGATAATTAAAATAGGTTTGCTCTTTGTTTGTTGATATTATAAATATATCACTGTAGGCTACAAGGATAACCCCAAAGTACCTATCCTCAAATCCAAAGAATTTAGCCACCTTAAAATCAAAAATAGCCTTTTGCATTTTTGTATTTAAATCTT
>NZ_JAKMRU010000048.1:0-746 GCF_025772235.1 Campylobacter sp. IFREMER_LSEM_CL1085
AAGCCACTGCTAAAAAAATCGAAAGTATTACTTGCTTTTCCTATTCCTTCTCTACTACTTTCTATAACCTCTTGTCCTTCTCTTAGAGCTTCTTTTATACTTTCTTTAATGTTAATAGTGGTATTGTTTTCATTATGAACACTAATATTATTTTCATTTGCATTCATCTAAGGCCTTTTGGATTTTGTTTATTGTATCTTCTATAAAGATTGATACATTTTTGCGGTAATCTTTCCATTCTTTTCCGAGTGTCTTATCGAGAAGTTTTGAGCTATTTGGATCTAAATTATTAAATATATTATAGTTTTCTTTCATGTTTTGAAATATGAAATTTGTATCCTTAGAAGAACACAATTGATTGTTATGAAATAAAAGAAGACCTCGAATTGTTATTTTTGGATAGATTGCCATAGTTTTATACCAAGAACCCTTATTCAAATAGCCTATGCTATCTAAATAATCATAAAATTCTTCATAGTGCTTTATAAATTTAAGTTTTTCTTCAAAAATTTGTTTTTCTAAATCTTTAGTAGAGGCTCTTAAGTTTAGGTATTTTTGTTTCTCATTTGAATTTAAATCGCTTATGAAATTAAGATAATTAAAATAAGTATGTTCTTTGCCATGTAGAAAAATGAAAAGACTAATGTAGCTTTTAAGAGAAACTTCAAAGTACCTATCCTCAAATCCAAATAATTTAGCCACCTTAAAATCAAAAATAGCCTTTTGCATTTTTGTATTTAAATCTC
>NZ_JAKMRU010000049.1:0-707 GCF_025772235.1 Campylobacter sp. IFREMER_LSEM_CL1085
TTAAATGCACAGTATATTAGAAGAAATTAGCAAAAACACAAAAGAACTAAATAAAGATTTTGATGAGAGTTTGAAAGTTTTAAAAGAGCTTTATAAAAATGGAGTGAAATTAGATGATGAGCAAGTTAAAAAAAATATATTAGAAATTTTAGGAAATGGCAATTATAAAGGCGAAAAAGGCGATACCGGAGAAGATGGAAAAAGTGCTTATGAAATTTGGCTTGGCAAAGAAGGCAATACAGGAAAAAGTGAAGATGAGTTTTTAGCTTCTTTAAAAGGCGAAGGTGTTTCCAAAGAAGAATTACAACCTATAGTGGAAGAAATTGTAAGTAATCTACCACAAAAAGATGCAGGTTTTATCACTTCTTATGAGTTGCCAAATCCTGATATAAAAGCTGAAGTTGGAACACTAATAAATTATGTTAATGAGGAAAGCTCTACTATTTATTTATGCATAAGAAATCAAGGAAAAGGTTCAGTATGGCTTGATTTGTTTTCTAAGAAAAAGTTAGCTAATGAAGAATATACAAAAATAAAATTTAAAGTCCGAACCTTATCAGGGCAATATGGTGGTTGTTTGAGTGATGTGTTATTTGCTTTTTCTAACGGCTTTGCTCATACTGTAAAACTTGATGAGAGTTTAAGCACAAATTATGATGAAGGTAATTTTATTATACAAAAAAGTGGTTTAGGTGGAACTTCTAATT
>NZ_JAKMRU010000005.1:0-91684 GCF_025772235.1 Campylobacter sp. IFREMER_LSEM_CL1085
AAAATTATTTTATAATTATATCCTTTTTATCTTTCTTTGATATTAATCACCATCTAACTCTTTACACATTCTTTCAAATTCTTGATAGTATTTCCAAGAAGTTATAATATTCTGGTTAATGTTTTTAATAAAACATATCTCGGCATGCAAAGCTTTCTTTAATTGTGTTCTTATTTGTTTATTGCGTTTCAAATAATTCAATATATCATTTTCATTAAATAATTTTTTCCTTTCTTTTTTTACTTTATTTTCAAAAACTGTCATAAATTTTTCTAAATATTCTTGCGTATGTAAAAAAAGACAATAGTCATCTAAAAATCTATCTTTATCACTTTTATTAATTAAAAATAAAATTTCATCTTGGATATCCCAATTATTCTTAAAAAAAATCTTTTTTTTCATATCAAGTAATTTCTCTTGATTACAATATAACATCATTTTTTTAAAGGTTATTATAATTTCTATTGGATAATTAGCCTTATTTTTTTCATTGTCCTGATTAGTCGGATATAATACCAAAGTCAATGGTAACATATCCATTACTTTTGACACAAAAGGTGTAATAAAAATTTCTTTTAGACATTCTCCAGGATAATTAAAATTTAATTTTTTTGATAAATTACAAAAAGTTCTATAACACTTATCTCCTATAATATCTTTAATATCTAAAGTAATTATTTCTGTTATATTTTTAAAATATGCAACTTTTTGAAATATATCAAAATAATTAGGAATGTTAATAATGGTATCAATTTTTTCCAAACTTGGATAATCTCTCATTTTATAATATTTATTCGCAAGAACTTCTTCTGGATTAAATGTTAAATCAAATTTAGCAATATGTTTTTCAATATGATTTGTTAAACTTTTTAATCTTTCAATAGGATCTCTTAATAAAACAACTAAAGGAACTTCAGCATCTACAAGATAAAACAATTTTTTCGTCGTCTGGCTCCATTGGCACGAAAATATATTGTATTCTTTTGAAGTACTAAATATATTATATGCTATTTTGTATTTTTCTTCTTCCATTGAACTTGTCCAATTTCTATTAATTTGTAATACTTTAAAATACAAAAACATTGCCATATGCCCACAAGATCCACCGGTAATAAAAACAAAACGATAAGTTCTTGGTAAAGGTAAATTCATTTCCCATGCAAGTTCAGCAGGAATACTTTTATAGTTAATCTTTTCGTTTTGATCATTTAGTTTTTTAGGATCTAACAAAGAAGGATAAGGATGGTTTTCCTGTTTGTATTTTTCTTTAAAGTCATTTGAAGATAACCAAATATTGATAAGATCAAAATGTTTTATAAAAAAATCAAAATTATGAAATATGTTTTCTAGTATAGGTTTGTAATCTTTATGTTGTTTCAAAATATCAATCAAATCTTGAATATTTATTTTATGATTTTTTATTGTTGAATTGTAAAAATGATAGTGTAAATTTTGAGGTAATATGTTAATAATATTTTGAATATTTTTATATAGCTTATATTTTTCTTTTAGTAAAGAAGATAATTTAAAATATCCTCCTTTATACCAAGTTTTATGAGCTTTAATTAAAGCTTCTCCTAGCATATAAGAAAGATGATATTTATATTTTATACTTTCATTATAATCTTTACAAGATTCTACTTTGGGATACGCAAGATAAGGAAATATTTTAATAGTTTGTTTATATAGTTTTTGATCTTTTTTGTGCTGTTGTTTTATCTTGTATAATTTATATGGTAGGGTTATATACCCCCCCCCATGTTGTTTTTTATGCTCAATTATAGCAAAACCTAATTTATAAGAAAGTGAATTTTTTATTCTATCTATAGCACTATTTGGGTTATACATTAGAGCTCCTATCCACATCATCAATACTGCTTTCTTAGTAATTTCAACAATAATATGAGATATCCTAATTTAAATCTAGACCTCTGTGCTTTTAAAACCATCTCACCTATCTTATAAATATAATTTTCTTTTAATTTTTGCGATTCTAAATAATCATCACAATATTCAATAGGTAACAGTTTTAAGTCATTGCAATAATCTGATTGCAAATTATAATCTTTTAAATCAATTTCATATTCATAAATAATCTTTTGAATTATATATGGTGTAAATAATAATTTATATTTATTTGATTTATATATACCGACCATAACACTACCAATCCTAAAAGGCAATTCGGTTTTTATATATTCCAAAGCAAAATTTTGCCTTCTATTTTTCCTTTTATTATCCTCTGCACTCCCAATATAAGGAACAATATATTTTTTTTTCAACATTGAGCAGTCACTTGAATAATAGCTATAAATATTAGAAAAAAATTCTCTCACATTATTCTTTTGTTCTTTTGTAAAAGTATCACCTAAAACATGCAAATCCTGCTCTAAAGATCTTGTAACATCCGGAAATACAATTCCATTTAATGCATAAGTGTTGCTTATTCGAATACATGGCTCTTCAATTCTTTTAATTCCATTAATTGATAAATAATATGGTATCGTTTGATGCGGATTTTCAATAGTGCAATATTTACTTAACAGATTATAGTTTTCTAAAATAGTAGTATAAACTTTAACAATATCTCTTTTAGCAACAACCATTGATCCACCTATACCATGTAATTCTATCAAGGTGTTATTGTCAAGATTACTTAAATGAATTTTTTTTAACCCTAAGTCGTTGATTTGAGAATCGATTCTAATTAAAAAAATATAATCATAGTTTGTTTTTGTCATAGTTTCATAATTTTCTATTAATCTAAATACTTTATTTGATAAGTAGTAAGAATATTCTCCTGCAACCAAATGCAAAGACAAATAAGCTTGACTTTCTAATGAAATATTTTTTATTTTATTACTTATATTCAACATCTTTTTGCATAATTTTTGCTTATTTACCCCCAATTCTTCATAAGCATAAGACAACTCTTTATAGACTTTTGGAAAATACTTATAAAACAAAACTTTATCTGCAACTTCCTTTGGTGCCGGAAATTGTTTATTAAATTCCAAAGATAACAATCTACGTGTCCAGTCAGCAACACCTGTATTCATTCCTGGAAAACGAGAAATACAATTCCAAGAAGCTACAAAGTAATCTGCATTATATTGAATTGAAATATCTTTTATTAAATTAGCTAAATTATTCTCCCAATCCCCCCTTAACATACCAATAAATCCTACAGCGATTTTTGGTTTTCGTATATATGAATCTCCAAAATTTCTTATATTTCCACATTCATTAATAAATAATTTTATATATTTCTTACTGCCGGTTGAATTATAACGATATAATTCATCTAGAAATTTTATTTTTTTTTCTATTTTTATATATATAAAATCATTTAATATATCTTTATTAGCAAAAAGATAATTCAATGTGGATGAGATATAATATGCTTTTAAGATTCTATCACCATAAGCAATATACTCATTAAAACTATTACAAATCCATTCTGCTGATAATGTTTTATTTTTTTTTAACTTATCAAAAGAATGCATTATCGTACAAAGTAAATCAAAATCTACTTTTTGAGATGAACTATTTATATTTATACATTCTTTAAAATCTAAAAAAGATAGACCATTTTCAATTTTAATATCCATACCAAATGTATTTAATTGATATAATTCTTTATAAGCTTTTTTCAATTTTCCAATATTATATAAAAAACTCACATAATACGATGCATTGTTGCAACTTTCTTTTTTTAACTGTTTCTCTAAGATATCAAAGTCCCATTTTTCAACTAATTCACTTAAAATATTTTTCATCTTCATACTCCTATAATTATATTAAAACTATTAAGCTAAATCTTTCCAATATTTATTTTCTAAATACTCCTCTGGAGTTCCAAAAGAAAAATAATTATCAACGATTATATAACCTATCTTATGTGTTTTAATTAACAATTCAAACACATTGTCTATATAGAATTCACCGTTAGTTTTTACATCTTCTTGAAATATTTTATTTATATATTCTAGTAACAAAGAATTTTCCTTAAAATAAAAACTTCCTATCATTACTAAATTTGCATCATTGGACCTATTTTTAACAAAAATATTATCTATTTTATTATTTTTCCCATCTACCCAAGTAAAATAATGTGGATTATTAATATTATATTTAGAAGCACATGCAACAAATACAATAATCTCATATTCTTTTTGCAATCTTATAAATTCCTTATTAACATGCTTGGCAATCAAATCACACGGAAGAATTAAAACATCACTTGACAAATCTCCACAAGATTCTTTGTAAGAATATGCTGCACCAATCTTATTAGGCTTAACAAACCTTACTTCTTGTTTTATATTTTCCCAATATTTTTCATGATCTTGTGCACCAACGCAAATAATATTCGTATCAACATTTTTTAAAGTATCAATTATATTTTCTATAATACTTGTTTTACCAAGAGGTAAAAATGGTTTTGGTTGGTTAAAATTAAGATTTAAAAATCTCTCTCCTCTACCAGCAGATAATATAATAGTATTTTGTATTTTTATTTTTTCGTTATTAACATCTTGTGAGTTAAGTTTTTCTTTTACATATTCAAAGTCTTTTGGAGCACCAAATTGATAAAATTTCTCTATAAAAGGATAGCACAAAACATTTTCTATATAATTATTAGTCACAGACACATAATATTCCCCGGAAACCATATCTTTGGCTTCTATTTGTTTTTTTATTGCTTCAATGGCTAACTTTAAAGTTCTAAAATAATAAATACCAGAAGAATAGTATTCTTCAAATTTATTCTTAGAATTATATTTTTCTATAACTTCATATACTTTATAAGTATTATCATACACCTTACATGCTGCATATACATTCTCTAAAGGTAATAAATGAGGATGATAACCAGTATAACAAGGAATTATGGCCTGAACATCTAGGTTTTTTTGTGCAAATTGTAGAAAATCCTTATAATTCCATTCTTGTCCAAAATCACAATAGCTAACAATAACTTCCTCATCAAGTATATCTTGCAACTGCGACACCACACCATATAAGCTTCCAGCAGGTCCTAATTTTTCCCCTTTGTAAACAATAATTTTCGCATTAATTTTTCTAGATAAAGCAAAATCTTCAAATTTACTTTTCTCACGCTCTTGGACAATAAAATAAAAAATATCATTTTGAACATCAAAACATTTAATCACATAATCTAAAATGACTTTATCTTTCATAATCTTAATAAAAGGTTTTAATTCTTTATATCCAGCTTCTTTAAACCTCTTGCCTATTCCAGTTGCAGGTATAATAATATTCATTTTAATTCTCGCTTTCCATGATTTTTTTTCTATATTGCTCATCAGGCAAATTTAACAATTTATCAATTTCACTCACTTTTAATGGGTTTAGATTAATTTGTTTTTTGATAGCAATATTTTCTATTGCATTTCTAAATAACCATAACTCCTCATTAGTCTTATCAACTGCATCATCTGGAGTATATACAAAATCATTTTGTTCAAAAAATTCACTTTTTAATTGATTATATAATTCTATTATATCTTGAATTTGCTCTGCGTAAATAACAACGCCATGATTTCGCAACAACACTATGCCATTTTCTTGATAAGAATAATTTTTACTTAATGCTTCATATAAATCATTTCCGGGTAAAACAAAATCAATTGTTTTATGATGTGTAAATTTGTATTCCCTAGCACACAAATAAGGTAAAATATAAACAGGATGATAGTGTGCTACATATTTATTTTTAAATACCATATGCATTTTGATTTCCATAGATGGCTTCACAATATCTTCAGAATAATCTTTGTAATAAGAAAAAGAATTGACATTATTTTTAAAAATAGAAATTTTATGCTCTTTTTTTAAATCCTCACCTGAGGCCTTAATGATGAAATATTCATCATTCTTTATAGAAATATTTCCACCTTTTGATGGGGCATCTAAAATATTGCCAAAGATTTTACACAAATCTTGATAGTCTTTAATACACTCATCAAGCTTTTTATTATTATACATCATTTTCCACTATCCATCTATTTTTCAAAATCAAACCAAAGATATCTTTTATGGTTTGAATCAAATTCTCATATCTACCAGTATATTCTTTTTGCAAATAATCATTTAACAATATATCCCTTAAACATATTTTAAAAATACCATCTCTAACTATAATTAGAAAATTTGCATTGTCTTTTTGTTTTTCAAGATATTTTTTATAATCCTCCTCTCGTTTTTGTATAGTATCTATAATCTTAGAATGACTATAATTTCTTTCTTTACTATCTCTATTTATCTTCTGTTTATCTGCTTCATCTGAATCAATATATATTTTAATTTTTACAAAATCTCCTATAACCTCTTGATATAAAGTGTGTAAACCCTCTATAATCACAATATCTAAATCTTTAATCTTAATCTCATCGGATTTAACAATCACTCCATTTTTATGATCATATAATGGTATATATAGTTTATTTCCTATATCTTGATAAATATGTTTTATATCCATAGCTAGCTGAATAAGATTATTTGCTTCTGGGTTATAGTGTGTCACCCTCTCCCACATCTTAGAATGCCTTTCATATTTATGATAGCCATCTGTGCTAATAATAAAACTTTTATATATCTCATCAATAGCATTACTCAAAGTAGTCTTTCCACTTCCACTTTTTCCAGAAATTGAGATCAGAAGTTTTGAACAATTATATGGATAATAATTTATCCTATACCCCCCCCCTAGAAAATTATCGGCAATAGAATCTCCAATCATTATAATTTCTTCTTCATCAATAAATTTCCCATAAAGCTCTAAAGCTCTATCAACAAGCGCTTTATTTGGTTTTTCAAGCTCAAATTCTTCAGAGCATACCAAATAATCAATCATATTTGTCAAATTTGCACAATTTAGTTTATGGATTTGCTCAATAAAATAAAAGTTTGTTATAGCTATTACTTTTTTATTAAGACTTTTAATAAAACATAAAAATTCAAACATTGTTTTATCTACTTTTAAATTTCTTGTAAAAATAGAAACATACAACTCAAACATTTCACTAGCTTTTGAAAAATGAATATTTTTATTTTCACAAATAATTTTAAAATACAATTCTTTTTTATGATGATTTGCAGATAATCCTCTTTTTGTAATCATCTTTTTTGCTAAATTATAATCTTCTAGCGTAAAACTATATTGTTTCATTACAACTTCTAAAGCATTTTTATGTGCAAATGTATAATTAAACAAAGTATTATCAATATCAACCATAATAAGTTTATAATTTTTGGCTATTTTGCTTAAATTAAACATACATACTCCATAACTCAGGCTTTTTAGTACACACAGAAAATCCTTTTGGTAGAATACTTTGAATAGGTTTTATAAACTCCATATATGATAGATCATATAACTCAGGAGAAACCAATATAGGTTCAACTTGTCCTAATTTTGGTTTGATGTTATAAATAAATTCTTGATAATCTTTAATATTGAAACTAGAAAATTGTGAATAATCCACCCATACATATTTAGGCTTACTAATATCCATAAGTTTTTTATTGTAAGATTCCACATCTGAAATTCTAATGATAAATTTACCTTGATATCCGTTTTTTGATAACCTTAAAATGTCTGGAATTTGAGAATCTAAAAAATAATACTCAAAATTATCACCGAGCAATTCTATAATTTTTTCTTCTAATCCCGATTCTTTCACATTGCAAATTATGGGGATATTTTTCATAAACTGAATTTTTTCTTTAAAAAAAGGATACAGGGAATTTTTTTCTAGTAGATCGTGGTTTAATACTAATTTTTCATTATATCTCAAGTCAATTTCTATGCCATAATTTTCAATAAACGATTCTAAATTATTTTGGCGATGTAAAAATATCATTATTAAATCTCCTATAATCCTCAGGTATCCCTATATCGATAAAATAATCATTAAAAATTTGGGGTTGTATTTTTAACAATTCAAAATTTTCTTGCAAAAATTCTTCAAAAGAAAATTTTTTCTCTAGATCAAATTCATCAAAAATATCTTTTTTTAGCAAGTATATACCACCATTGATTAGACCTTGCTTTTTAAACACCTTTTCTTCAAAAGATGTTACAATACCTTGATCATCAACATTTACAGTGCCATATCGGTCAAAATTTTGCATTTGTTTGAGTGCGATACAAATTTTACTATCATTTAAAACAAGTTTTTTTAGATCAATATCAAAAATAGTATCACCATTTAAAACATAAGCTTGATTTTGTATCAATTTCAAGGCATCTTTTATAGCTCCACCTGTACCCAAAAGTTCTTTTTCAATGTTATAGCGTATTTTTATACCTCGAAATTCATCTTTAAAGAACTCTTGAATAAGTTCATATTTATACGAAACACTTAAAACAACTTCAGTAATTCCTTGTTTTTTTAAATACTCCAAAACAAAAGCTAAAAACGGCTTTCCATTAATGGGCGCCATAGGTTTTGGAAGATCTTGCACTACACTTTTTAACCTTGTGCCAAGCCCTCCTGCTAAAACTATAGCTTGCAATCAAAACCCTTGCCAAAAAGTTCTTCTTCTACTATAGCGCAGATGATATGACCTATTAAAATATGCGCTTCTTGAATCCTTGGTGTGCAAGATGATGGTACTTTAATACAATAATCACAAAGTTCATTCATAGCACCACCACTAGCTCCGGTTAAACCTATGCTTAAAATTCCTTTTTCTTTACAAATTTCTAAAGCTTTTAAGATATTTTTACTATTTCCACTTGTAGAAATTCCTATAAATACATCTCCACTCACACCTTGAGCTTGCACTTGTCTTGCGAATAAATTTTCATAGCCATAGTCATTGCCAATAGCTGTTAAAATACTCGTATCAGTACTTAAAGCAATGCTTGCAATACCAGGTCTATCAAAGTAAAATCTACTCACAAACTCCCCAGCTATATGCTGCGCATCAGCTGCACTTCCTCCATTGCCTGCTAGTAAAGTTTTATTGCCATTTTTATAAGCATTGATCACTTTTAAAGACACCTCTTTAATTAAGCTGATCATATCATTATCATTTAAAATCTTAGTTTTAATATCAATTGAATCACTAAAATGAGATTTTATATATAAATTTAAATTTTCCACGATTTTGCTCCTTCTTTAGTGAAGTAGAACTCTTGTACATATCCCTGTTGTTCATTTAGAATTTTTTTAAGTTTATATTTTTTTATAGGATCAACCATAAAAAACATAAACCCTCCAGCACCCGCTCCACTTGTTTTGCCACTATAGGCACCATTTTCCATGGCTAAATGATAAATTCTTTCAAGTTCGTCATTACTTACTATATCAGAAATGATCTTTTTTGACTGCCATGACTTACCTAAAATTTGAGCTATTTTATCAAAATCAGCTCTAAATAATGCTTCTTTCATATCTAGCGCATCTTGCTTTATCGCGTGCATAGCATTAAGAGAGTTTTTATCTCCTAGTTTTCCTTTTTTATGCTCTTCTATATCTTTAGCTTCTCTAGTAATATTTGTAAAATAAAGCAAAACTCTAGCCTCAAGCTCGCTTGCTATCCAATTTTTTATGCGCAAAGGATTAACGATCACTCTTTTTTGATCATAAAATTCCATAAAGTTAAATCCACCAAAAGTTGCAGCATATTGATCTTGTGCACCACCTACTATAGCCATATCCTCTCGCTCAATCTCATACGCTAAACGTGCGATCTCATACTCTCCCAAAGGTAAATTCAACCACTCAGCAAATGCCTTGATGATACCCACCACCAAAGTAGAACTACCACCAAGCCCACTACCACTTGGTACATCTGAATAAGTATGCAAAGAAAAACTCAAAGGTTTTTTAACATAGTCCTTTACTAAACGATTGTAAATTGCTTTATAAAGATCTAGCTTGCCATCATTTTCTAAAAAAACTTTGCTTTTATACTCTACTTTTACATTTGTATCCGATGAATCAAAGATGATTTTCCCATCATTTCTTTCTACTAAAGTACAATGTACATATAAAGATATCGTCGCATTTAAAACATAACCTATATACTGATCGCAATATAAATTTATATCAGTACCCCCACCAGCTAAACCTAGACGCAATGGGGTTTGAGAACGAATTATCATGATTGCTACCTATTTAGTGGGATTCTACCCATGGAAATTTCTTTTCTCCAATGATTTAGCAAATCATCAAACATCTGTCTAGCTGGAATTTCTGGCTTCCAGTTGATATAGCTTTTGATTTTGGTATTATCAAACATTTGATAATCTGCATCAATAGGACGCAATCTTTCTTCATCTTGTTCTACTTTAATATCTTTTCTTGTAGAAAGACTCAAAAGTATATCGATGACTTCGGGAAGTTTAAAAGCTTCTTCACCTGCTATATTAAAAGCTTCACCACAAGGAACTTTTCCTTTTTCACTTTCTAATGAGAGTAAATAATAAGCCCTTATCGCATCACGGCAATCTTGGAAAGTTCTTACGCTTGATAAATTTCCTACTTTGATAATAGGCTCTTGATAACCTGCTTCTATTAATGCGATTTGCTTTGCAACTGTACTTTCAAAAAACACATCAGAACGTCTTGGACCACTATGAGTTCCCATCCTAGTGACATAAGTTTTTATACCATAAGCTTCACCGTAAAATCTTCCTAAATAATCTGTGCCAATTTTACTTATACTATAAGGACTTGCACCATGAAAAGTTGTATCTTCATTTAACTTAATACCTGCTTTTGCTCTACCATAAACTTCACTAGAAGAACACACATGCACTACAGGATCATAGCCATCTTTGGCTTTTAATAATCTAATATTTTCTAAAATATTTGCTGTGCCTATGATATTAGTTTGTAAGGTTTCTATAGGTATATCAAAAGAGGTTTTTGGGTAAGACTGTGCGGCCAAATGAAAGATCACATCCGGTCTTTTGCTCTCAAAAAGCTTTTGAATACTTGAATAATCATTCAAATCAGCATAAAAAATGCTGATTCTATCTTTTTTATTGATCCTATCGCTTAGATGATAGATATTATCCATAGGTTCTTGCCAACGCATCATACCTATAACATCATAGTCGGTATTTTCTAGTAAAAAATCCGCCATTTGCGAGCCAACTTGGCCTGTAAAACCTGTAATTAATGCTGTTCCCATATTTATATCTCTACTTTTTTATAATATTTTTTTGTTTTAAATACCAACTATAAGTTTTTTGAATACCCTCTTTTAAGCTATTCTTACATTTCCAACCATAAGAATTAATTCTAGAACAATCTATGATTTTTCTCATAGTACCATCTGGCTTCGAAGAGTCAAACAAGATATCTCCATCATATTCCATAACTTTAGCAATTTCATAAGCAATTTCCTTAATAGAAAATTCAACCCCAGTTCCAACATTAATATGCGTGTTTTTATCTTTTTTAAGATCCTTGTAATCAATATTGCACATAGAAAAAATAGCCGCAGAAACTACATCATCGATATAAATAAATTCTCTTTTTGGATTACCAGTACCAAATAATGTCACAAAATTTTCAGTAATCCCTATTTTAGATAAATATTCCATTGCCTGATCTAAATATTCAATCTGAAGCTCATTTAACAAAGAATTATATTGTTTTTCATTTAGCAATTTTCCTAAATAAATTTTTCTAAAAATAGCTGGAAAAACATGAGCTGTTTCAAGATTAAAATTATCATTAGGACCATATATAGATGTAAGCATTAAGCTTATGAAATTTGTATCATATTGTTGATTGTAAAATTCACACATCTTAGAACCAGTAATTTTGGCCAAGGCATAAGGTTCATTAATATATTGTAATTCTCCAGTCAACATACTATCTTCATGAATAGGCAAAGGTGCTTTTTCGGGATAAACACAAATACTTCCAAAATAAAGCATTTTTTTTACATTATATATATAAGAACTTTGTATAATATTTGTTTGCATCATTAAATTTAAATATAAAAAATCTGCCCTTCTTTGAATTTGCTCCATCATTCCACCCATCTTTGCTGCAGCGAAGAATACAAAATCTGGTTTTTCTTCTCTAAAAAAAGCATCAACATCATATTGATTTAATAAATCCAATTCTCTATGTGTTTTAACTAATATATTAGAGTATCCTTGTCTTTTTAATTCATTTAGTAATGCAGATCCAACTAACCCTGTATGCCCTGCAATATAAATTTTCGAATCCTTATTCATTTATTTTCCTTTTTTTTACAGCCAAGATATCTCTTTCTGAAAGAATCGGTGAATTTGTTGGCCAATCAATACCTATTCTTTCATCATTCCAAGCATAAGTAAATTGATCAGGTGCATCCAAATACTCACCATCATATGCAAGCTTATAATAATAAACAGCATCTTTGGAACTAACATAGTGTGAATTTCCCATATTTGGTGGTAATAAAATTAACTGCTGATTATCTTGATTAATAATAAATTTTTCCCATTTTAAATATGTAGGTGAATCTTTTCTACAATCAACTACAACTTGATGCACCTCACCGTAAACACAAGTAACAAGTTTCCACGTCTTAATATCACCATGTATGCCACGCAATACATTAAAATGCGAATTTATAAATTTATCGTGTTTAAATTTTAAACCATTTGGAATAATATCACCTAGTAAGTCCTCAGTAAAAGCTGTCCATATCTCTCCCCGTAAATCTCTAAATTTATTAGGGGTTATTATGTACACTCTTTTTAAAATTTTTGACTCTCTTATATCAAATTCTACAGCCATCTTTCCTCCTAATTATTAACAAATACCAAGTTATTATTTAAACCTAATAGGCAGATCAGGCCTTGTAGGATTATTTGGAAAATCTAAATTTCTTAAATTCCCATAACTTCTAAAATTGGTAAAATTTGGTAGTAAATCTTTTCTTAAATATGAAACCTCAATTAAATCCGAAAAAAATATACCTCTGCAATAATAATTTAATCCGCCATTTGGATGGTGTGCATGGATGGATTGATAATATTTGTTAATCTTTGATAAAATATTAATTTTTTTTTGAGATAATTCATAGTTATCAGGATAACATTTATGAAATTCAAATATGATTTGTGCAAAATATTTAGATAACAAACCCATATCAATCTTATCAAAAATCTCCCATTCTGCATTTTCGATATCAATTTGCAATATATTATGACAATCCTCGCAAAAATCAAATTCAGATAATATGTCATTTATACTGATTACATCGCCTTTTGAAGCAACACCAATATATTTTTTAAAAAATAAAATATTACTATGATTATAAGGACCTTTATCAATAGAACCATCATATTGTAAAACCTTATATCCCATATTAGCCATTTCAAGATCCCAGGGGCTGTAGTTAGAAACACCCAAAGAAACAGCTATAGGCATTTTTGCATTCATAGATTTACTGCCATTTTCTTTATTTTCAACATTAAAATGTTGTGTAAGGGGGGGGGTAAACATAACATAACCTCCATCTTTGTTTCCTCCCACCCTTTTAAGATATTTTATATCAATATCAACAGGTTTTACCAATTGCAAATACTTGTTTATATTTTCAAAACAAATATCATTATTATTGATAATCACATTGTCAAATTTATTTTGCATAAGTAATGCTAAAATTTCTTTGTCTTTTTTATCGATATCTGCCAAATTTATAATATTAGTCATCAATGATGCACGATTTATCTTTTTAATTTCTAAAAAAAGCTTATTTAATTCTAACAGGTCTGTTTTTAAAGACCTTACCTCTTTCTTTATCTCATCAACTTTTTCAATAAAAAGACTTAAATTCTTTTTTATATTAAAAAACATTTCATTTCCTTTCAATTAATTTTTTGTAATTATATTTTTTAACCTACAAATCTCAAACCACAGCTTGATATACCCCCCACCATACCAAGTATTATTAGCTTGTATAATAGCTTCACCTAATCTGTAACTAAAATATTTTTTAATTTTTACTGCTTCTTGATAATCATCATAATCTTGCAATTTTGGTAAAGCTAAAGTTGGATTTAACTTGATCATCATTTGATAATTTTTTTGCTCTTGATTATACTGTTTGTATTCTTTTATCAAATTAAAAGGTAGTCTAAAATAACCACCTATTGTTTTAGAATTTGTTACTGCAATTTGTCCTAGTCTATAAGCAAGATGATTTTTTATACGAGATGGTGCTCCTAGTAATTTTTTGTCATTTTTAAGTGTGAATAAATATAACAAATGCAATTTATTATATTCGACATGAACTTGAGAGAGAATTTCAAAGAAAGAATCTTTAAAAATCATCATTGGATTTAGAAGATCTTTGATGAAATTCGCAAAATCATTTCTACAAATATCAGCCAAAAATACTTCTGCTTTTTCATAATGCTTTTGACGCAAAAAACACTCTAGTATGCAAATTTTATACAAACTATTTGCTGGATCCAATCCTAAAGCCTTGAAGGCTATATTCTCTAGTTCATTCCAAGGTTTTTTTATAAGTCTCCCTCTTGTATATAAATACAAATATTTATAAGCTTCTTGTAAAGGTTTTAAAATAAGATTATTATCACTATTAGCGATTATAAGATCATATCTTTGCTGATTTGAAAATACTTGGGAAATGTATGTTGCTTCCTCTCCAAGCCCAACCCTTGAAGCAAATTTTGAAAAATTTGAATCTCCTGTATATACTTTTTCTGCAAAACTCATGAGAGCTATTTCAAAAAAAGCTCTATCATTTTCATCTTGGATATTATTATCTATAAATTCATCAACTACAAAGATATTTTCTATTTTTTTTGCAAAACAGTAACGTTGTAAAACCTTTGCGCCATCAAGATCATCCGAAAATAAAACAATTTTACCATCTTTTGTTTTTTGCCTGATTATTTCAAAAACCAATTCCAAAGGTGAAAATTTATAAACAAAAAAACCTGTATTTTTATACAATTCATTTAATGCCACATCAGCAATTCTTATATGAATTGCGGTAAAATTATCTAACTGTTTAGCTATTTTTCTTGCTTTATTTATTATATTTTTAATTCTTGGATGAAAATCAATCTGCTGCCATAAATTTTTCATATTCTCATAATAATCTTTTTTATCAATATCATTAATATAATTAAAACAAGGAATATGAGAAATATATATATCTTCATCTTTGACTATTAACTCTTCTAGAGTAGTTTTAAACACGCTATGGTGCTGTTTTAAACCATAAGGCATCCCTGGGTTTTGAAAAGAAGCACCCATAGAAAAGCTCTCTATAAAATCTTTGGAAAAAATATTTTTTTCATTATCACATTCAATACTTCTGAAATTATTTTGAGTTTTGTTTTCTTCCCATTTTTTCATTTGCTCTTCTGAATCTGGCCAAAAATAATAAAAATCTTTTTGTGTTTTTTTTGCCAAATACATTGCGTTTAAAATCGCGCCTAATCTAGAACATAATCCATCTTGTCTTGCTGCTATAATCTTACCCATTTCGATCCTTTATTTTAATTCTTTTGGAGTTGCAATTAAAAATAATTCTTGAACAATATGTGGTTCTATAGTTTTTTTTATTTCAAAATTATACCCATTAAAAGTTTTTATTGCAAAATCAATAACAGAAAATAATTTTTTTGCTGATTTGGATATATTAATATGAACTATTGGTCTAAATTTTTCTATGGTAGTATGCATTCCCAATAAACACTCATATTCATCTCCATTAACCCAAACATTAATCATTTTTGGCTGAATATTTAGCTGATTGACGATATCATCCAACTTGTCCATTAAAATAGAACTTGATTTTACACTTAAACTTGTTGTGTTACTATTGTTAATGTTATTGTCCACATAAACAGATTGCTTTTTAGAGCCTATTGCCACATTGCAAGATACAATCTTATCTTGTTTGTTATTTAATTTTATACACTCTTGAAACAACTCATACACTTTACTAGAAGCTTCAAAAGAATAAACAAATTTATCAGTGTATTCACTCAAGTATAAACTACTTAAACCATTTCCCGTGCCTATATCAACAATATCATTGTTTTTAATATAGGTATTATAATTTTCTCTAATAAAACAATTATGTGACAAAACATAGGAATTTTGAACTTTCATTAAAGTAATATAACCATTATAAATATACATGTCCATAGGCTGACCTTCAAAGAACACTTTACCCACAGAGTGATTAAGACCAACCAACTCATTTCGTATGGCTATATCTTCTTTTTTTATGTAATAATTTGTTTCTACATACGACTTGTTTGTTTTTTTTGACATCAATTTTACTTGAAAAATATAATGCAACAATCCCAAGCTATCTTTATCAAAATATTTTTGAAAACTTAAAAACTGACTGCAATAGTTTTCAAATCCTTTAATCCACTCAAAGTTCCCCACATTACAAAATAAATCAGGCTTTTGGTTTGTAATTATTTTTTTTTTACCAATTCTAGATTTTACGGTAGCCTTATCTAATGATAAGTGTATATTAAACACGCGCAATTTATAGTATTTGCTTTTCCATAAAAATGACATTGGCTTTGTACCAAAAAAGTTAAACTGTAATACTTTTTTATCTTTATCTTTTTTCTTATCTATATAAATACCTAGTTTATTAGAGGATTGAAAAGAAAATCCTACCTTTTTTTGCTCTTCCAAACCATAAACTTTTTTTTGCTTAATATGATAAATTGTAGGTTTATTTAAATTTCTAGGCAACTCGATACGTTTATTAATAGCTTGTATAATATCTTCTATTTGAATATTATCAATACATGAGTACTTTTGATCTTCTGCTTTGCAAGGAGAAGTCCAAGGACAATGTTTACCTTCGGTGCATTTAACACATGTATTATCAATAGGAAAAACATTTGTGTTATTATTATAATTAACCATATATTCTGGTTCAGCTTCACTATACAACACTACACTGGGACAACCTACAGCATTAGCCATATGCATCAATCCTCCTATACCACCTACAAATAAATCTGAGTTATATAGCGTGCTAGCAACTTCTCGTAGTGTCAGTTTTTCTCTTAGATCCAAAGCACCTCTTAAAAGCAAATCTTTCTTAGTGCCAATTTGGATAAAATCGTATTTTTCTTGTAACGAATTTACAACCTCTTGTAATTTTTCAAATGGATATGTTTTATATCTTTGCAAACCCCCTGAAATAATAGCTATTTGTTTTCTATTTTCAGGCACAAATCGCCCAAAAGCTTTCTCTTTTTCACTCAAAGGAAAATTTAAATCAACCACAATATCACCTTCCAACCCAAGCTTAGAGCATACATTTGCAACTATATGACTAGGCCCATAGGTTCTTATGTATTTACCTTTTTCTTTATTAAACGACTCTTGTGTTAAAAAAATAGGCTTTATACCATAACTTGCCATTAGATCAAATTGTTCTTTTTGATATATATGAGATTTAATTTCTTTAAGATTAATAACTTTTACAAATTTTACTTCTTTCCACAAGTCTGGTAGAGTGGTTCCTATCAAAAAAATTTGTTTAGTTTTTTGATGTAACAACTCCAAAGACCTCATCATAATGATTTGATCTCCAATATTTCTGAAAGTAAAATAAATATTCTTAAAACCCATAATTTTTGCTATATAAAGAGTAACTTGGTTAGTAGTATAAAGATTCAAATCTCTATCTTTTTCAATAAACTGTGTAACCAAACTTGATATTCTTTTACCAGCCTTACCATCTTCTATGCATCCAACACTTTCTAGCCATACCTTTAGCTCATGTTTATAAACATCATGATCAAAATTTATAATGCTTTTTTCTAACTCGTCAAATTTTTTGGCCAAACCAAAAGGTAATTTTGAGTAATCATGGTAAAGTTTAGATGTAAGTATAAAACTATCATAATCATTTGCATAGATAAATATAGGCTTGTAAGTCAATGCAAAATCACAAATAATAGAAGAATAATCCGAAATCAAAACATCACATTCTTTAACAAGCTCCATCACATCAGGATAATCAAAAGCATCAATAACATCATCATTTTTCAATTCAAAATGCAAATTTCTATGCATTCTCACCAATATTACAAATTTATGTTTAAATTTATACTCAAAAATACTTTTTAATTTAACAAAATCCAAATTATAATTATCAAATATATTATCTCTCTTAGTAGGAGCATAAAGTATAATTTTAAAATCCTTTTGCAGGTTATAATAATTATGAATTTTTTTAACACAATCTGAAAATAAAAAATCACTTCTTGCATGTCCTATTTCCAAAAACCTAGCATTTTTATCAAAAGTATTTTTATATACAATACTTTCAAAAACACTGTTAGTTATCCAATAATCCATATCCATACAAGCATTACGAATTATATTTAATTCATCTGAAATCTGCACATACTTCATTCCAAAAGAACCATGCCAAGTTTGCAAATATAATTGCTCTGCTCTTTTATTAAATCCCATCTTTTTATAATAAACATGGATTTGATTGTTGATAAAAACTCTACAGGTACTTAAATGAAAAAAAGCTTTAAAAGAACTAGGAGAAACAAAAGACACCATTGGATATTTATCTTTATATTCTTTATGAAATTTTTTATTCAAAATCCAAACATATTTAGCTTTTACCTTATTTTTTAACAACTCCTCGAAAATAGCCTTAGGATTGCAATCAAATCTACTTGCAGAATGTGCGATAAAAACTATTTTATTTTTGCTTAATGGCAAAAATCTAAAAATTTTAAACAAGTATTTTTTTATTTTATTCATTTATATCCTTAATATAATTAATCATATCATCTAGAGATTGATTTAAGCTAAATAAAGGCTTCCAACCCAATTGATATATTTTATCAGAGTTTAATTTTCTTATAAAAGGTGGAAGATACCGAGATGTATCTCTTTGTAAATCGAAAATAAGTTCTGTATTTAATTTGTTTGAAATAGTTTTTGCTAGATCATAAATGCTAATATAAATATTCGGATTTGATATATTGTATATCTCAAATAATTTTTTCTCACACGCTATAAAAATAATAGCCATAGCAACATCAAATACATCTATATATTCTCTTTTTGTTTCACCTTTAGTAAACAATGTGATTTTAGATTTTTTTAATGCCGAACGAATAAAATCCATATAAACCCTATTATCGTTAATTTGTGCTGTAGGACCAATAGTCTGTGTTAATCTAACTATAGCAGTACTCAATGAGTATTTTTTTGAGTATGAATGAACCATAAATTCACTAATTTGTTTGGCTAAAGGATATGAATTTCTAGTATTAGTAACACTAAATTTTCCTATATCATCTTCAACAATATTATCGCCTATTACATCTCCATAAATTTCCATTGTTGATAAAAATATAAGTTTTTCAATGTTATTTTTTTTTGAGAAATCTAGAATATTTTTAGTATTAGTATATATAATATCTACAGTATCTATAGGATTTTCAATAAAAAAATCACTTTGTGTGGGCGCTGCACAATGAATAACAATATCAATCTTATCTTTTATTTTATGCAAATCTTCATAGATACTAATCTTATCTATATCGCCACAAATTTCTTGAAAACGTTTAATCATCTTATCTTTGTCTCTAACAAGACAATATAATTTTGCGTTATAATGTAAAATCAAAGTCAAAATTGAACCTATATATCCATTTGCTCCGGTGATAAGGATTTTTTTATTTGTCATTTTATTAATATTAAATTTGAAGTTATCTTCTAATAGCTTTAATCTTCTTTCTAAAATTTCATTCATAACTTATACCCCAAAAATATTTTCAACTTTTTTTGCTTGTATTAGTGCTTGGATCATATAAAAATCCTTAGGTGTTGTTAGTTTTATATTATTATTTGAACACTCGGTAAAATATAATTCCAATCCATAATGAAATGCCATAGAAGCCGAATCAATAAACTCCAAATCTTCTTTTTGAGACTTAATATGTAAATCATATATATCATTGAGTTTAAAAATTTGAGGGGCTTTAACATGAAAACACTTATCTCGGTTTAAGATTTCTGTGTTTTCAGCTTTGTATAAAACTGTTTCAGTCATTTTAGAACAACTAATTGAATTTCCATTCGCATATGCACATGATAAACTTTGAGATATTTCCTTGCTCGTAACTAAAGGTCGAACACCATCATGAATTAATACATAGGGGTTAGTTTTTACTATCTTTTTGATTAATGTCAAACCATTAAAAATAGACTGTTGGCCAGACAAGCCACCATTTGTAATTTCAATAATTTTCTTTATCGAGTACTTTTCAATATTGTGGTATAATTCATCTATATAATCTTTTAAACACACAACAACAATCCCATCTATATCCTTGTGATTAGAAAAAATCTCTAGAGTATAGATTATAACAGGCTTATCTTCTATTAACAAAAACTGCTTTGGTAAACCAGAAGAAATATTCATCCTTTGACCAGTGCCACCAGCAAAAATCAGTGCTATGGTTTTCATATATCTCCTTTACTTTGCAAATCCTTTATAAAACCTACCAATTGCTGACAAGAGTTACCCTTACAATTACTCATAAAAGAATCCCATAAGTCAATCTCATATGTGGCTCTTTTTACTACATTAGCTAATTCGGCACTATTATAACACACATTAGAACAACCTACCAACTCTGATGGATGAAAATACAATTGCTTCTTTTTTATAAAATATTCTTTTAAATCTGGAACATATAAAACTATAGGTCTTTTAAAAAAAGAATAATCAAAAATGATTGATGAATAATCACTAATAAGTATATCCGTAATAGACAAAACAAAATCTAGCTCTAGATTACTGACATCAATTATACCCTTTATATTGTCAGATATTTTTAAAGTAGGATGTGCTCTATATATAATTATATAATCTTGCAACTGCTCAGCCATATTTTCTTCTATTTTTAACAATTTACGCTGCTGTTTGGCATCCTCTCGAAATGTTGGCGCATATAAACATATTTTTTTACTACCAATTTCAGGATACATTAGAAGAAATTCTTTCTTGTCTTTCAAGGTATCTCTAGAAAACAAACGATCTGTTCTTGGTAAACCATAATTTATAATATTTTCTTTATGAATATTAAACATACGAGAATATTCATTCGATAATTTTTTGTCTGAAATATTCAAAAAAGATATATTGCGATAAATTCGCGTGATATTTTTATTACCCTCTAAAGAAAGTATTTTATCAAAGGCAACTTTTTTATACAACCCTCCTCCATGCCACAATTGAAGTACTTTTGTCGACGGAAAAAGTTTTATATATGATAAAAAATAATTTGATTGGTCTATTATAATAATAGATGAATTAGCTATATATTTAATATTATTTATAGATTTAGTATTAAAAATAACCTTATATTTAATACTATGTTTTTTAAGACATTCTTCTAATTCTTTTAAATTTGAATAAAGTATGCTAGAATTGGAATAGATAATTAATAATGTTTTTTTACTAGAAAATAAGAAATAATAAAAATAATAAACAATTTGAAACAATACTTGCTTCACAATAATATAGCATTTTAAAAGCATAAATATCACACATTACCTATCGCATAAAGTTGTATAATGCCTACTATTTTTTCATCTTGAGTGACAACTATTTCTTTGATTTTATGTCTTAGCATAAGCTCTTCTGCCTCACTTGCCATAGCACTTGCTTCTATAGTTTTAGGTTTTTCACTCATGATTTCTTTAGCTTTAAAATCAAATCTTGGCTTACCGTTTGCCCTTAAAGCTCTTCTTAAGTCCCCATCTGTGATGATCCCAACTAGTTTTTCATTCTCAAGTACCATGCAAAGTCCTAACTTGCCACTAGTCATCACATCAACTAACTCATTAAATTCACTCTCAGGGCTTACTATAGGTAGATTTCTTGACACCATCAAATCACCCACCCTAGTTAAAAGCTTTCTACCTAAACTTCCTCCTGGGTGAAATAAAGCAAAATCATCAGGTCTAAAATTCCTTGCTCTCATCAAAGCTACTGCTATAGCATCACCCATAGCTAAAGTAGCCGTAGTAGAAGAAGTTGGAGCAAGTTGAAGCGGACAAGCTTCTTTTTTTACTGCTATATTTATAAAAATATCTGCTTGTTTAGCTAAAGTAGAGTTTTGATTTCCCGCCATGACGATCAAAGGAATTTTTCTTTTTTTAATCACTGGTATGAGCTTTAAAACCTCTTCAGTTTCTCCTGAATTTGAAATAGTCAAAAGCACATCCTCGCTTGTAAGCATACCAAGATCTCCATGTAATGCTTCACCCGGATGCATAAAAAAGCTCGGGGTACCTGTGCTAGCTAAGGTTGCAGCTATCTTAGCTCCTATATGGCCTGACTTGCCCATACCACTTACTACACATCTACCCTTGATAGATAAAATTAGATCAATGGTTTTACTAAAATTTTCATCTAAGTTATCACATAAATCTAAAATCGTTTTTGATTCTATCTCGAAAACTTCTTTGGCTATTTTAATCGCATCTATTTGGCTCATCTAAATTCCTATATATTTAACACTACATTAGTTGCAATAGCTATTTGATATAAAATTTGTGTTAACATGCTAAAGATTTGTAAATTTTGACTATCTACTTTTGGTAAAACTAAAATAGAATCTCCTGCTTTGATATCTGCTGAGCTTCTACCACTGTATTTAGTTGCTTTACCATTAGCATTGATTACTAAAACTCTTGATATATCTGCTCTATCACTAAAACCACCTGCTAGGTTAATATAATATCTTAATTTTTCTTTGTCCATATATACAAATGCACCCGGTATAGAAACTTCACCTTGAACTAAAACAAGATTATTTTTACTAGGCACATTCACTATATCGCCTTCTTCTAATACTATAGAATTATACGCTTTGATATTGTCTATAACGATTTGTCCTTTTGGTTGGGCTTGCTTTGCACGTGCAATAAATTCTAAAATCGTCTTAGCTTGAGTAGCTCTAATGCTAGCTTGCTCAGCATTAACCGAAGAGCTTGTTAGAGCTAGTGTTTCAAGCTCTTTAAGTTGGGCTTCAATAAGTTGTTTTTGGGTAGCTGCCACACTTTTTCTAAAAACCTGTAAAGCGTTAATGTTTGATTGATCATTAACTATAATCATTTTAGCAAGTTCAGCTAAAGTTGTGCCTTTTTTTATCACTACTGAATGCAAACCGCTATGCTCACCTTCTATGCTAATACTAATATTTTGCGCAGTATAATCAGGTCTAAATTCTATCTCATCACCATTATATAATTTCACACCTAAAAACTGCTTTTTGCTGTAAGCATCTACATGCAATTTATGATCATCTCTATAGCTTTTTACCACAGCATTAGTTACTATAGGTTTAGCTCCTGCAACTTTAGCTATATCTTCTAAATTTAAAATATCATTACTTAGTTCAAATCTAAAAGGCTTTTGCACATCTCCTTCTACAAAAACATACTTTTGCACACTACCCACTAAGATCACATCACCCATTCTAAAAGGAAAAAGATCAAGCTGACCTTTAAGTAAAAAGTCATATAAATCTATCTTTTTAATGACTTTATTATCTCTTAAAATTTGAATATCTCTAAAACTACCATATTCTAAATTAATACCACTAGCTTTATCTAAATACTGTATAATAGAATCTGAACTTAGTCCTTGATAAAGACCTGGTTGATTTACACTTCCTGTAACAAATACCGATACATTTTGATAAATATCCATATCTGCATATACATAGACATTACTTTTATAAATTTTATTAATAGCTTTTGTAATAACTTGAACTAAAGCACTATTTTTCACACCTAAAAGATTAATAGCTCCTACTTTTGGTATGAAAATATTTCCTTGAGAGTCTACTATTAAGGTTTGTATAAACTCTACTGCGCCCCAAATTTTTACATTAATCCTATCTCCAACTGCTAATTTATAGTCAGGATTATAAACATGTTGAGTAAATTTAGTAAAGTTTCCATTAAACAAATGTGCACCAAAAACTTTAGTTATCGGAGCTTGAGTTTGGTTAAAATCACTTTGATTGTTATCATAATTTATAATTTGTGGCTCTAAAGATGGAGTTAATGACTGATTTTGAATTTTTGCAATTTGAGAAACATCTACTGCTGAAAATAAAAACAAAGGTAAAAGTAAAAATAAAAATATCTTTCTCATTAGTATCTATGCTCCTCTATAATCATTTTAATAAATTTAACAATTCCATAAATCAAAGATAAAATCATAAAAGCTGTGAGTATATTATACAAAGCTTCTGGATATTTAGCACTTTGAGGTAAACTTGGACTTTGCACTATAACTACTTGTTTTATCTTTCTTAAAGCTTCTATCCTAGCACTCTCATAAGCTTTTAATGCAGCTGTGTAAGCACTTTCTGCAAAACCTGCCTCTATGGTTAGATCTTGAAATTTAGCTGCAAGATCGTTGAGTTTTTGAGAAGATTTTGGCGATGAAACTTTGGATTTTTCTTTTTGAAGTTGTTTTTTTAAGGCTGTGATTTCACTTTTTATAGTAACAATTTGTGGTGCATTATCATTTATATAACTTTGCATCATTAAAAGCTCAGCTTCTTTGGCTGCTATTTTTGATTCAAGTTCAGCTATGAGTTTTAAGGTCCCTTCTGCTTGTTTGAGTGGATCAAATACTCCATATTTGTTTTGAAAAGCTAAAAGCTCATCTTTAGCCTTTTGATATCTTTTTTTAAACTGCAAAAGTTCTTCTTCAGCAAATTGCATTTGATCTCTTGCGGCTTTGTGTGAAATTTCATTGATAAATTTTTCACTTTCTTTAACTATAGTTGAAGCTATCAAATGTGCACTTTGTGGATCAAAACCTTCAACTTCTACACGCAAAAGCCCATTAGCTGAGTTTTCTTGAGTAATTTTAACACGGTTTTGATAATACTTTAAAAACTCTTCCTGATTGGCTGATGAGGAAATACTATAAAAAAAATCAAGTTTTTGTTTTTGATATAACTCACGAATTTGAACTTTTTCTTCTAAGATATTTAACATATCTAAAGAATGAATATAAGATTTTAAATAATTAATATCCTCACTTGAAAAAGAATTATTAGTCAAAAATGCGGCAATTCCAGTAATAGCTCCGCTATCTCCTGTGGTTGATTTCACACTTAAAACACTTTCACTCACATAGCGATTTGCTGCTATAAAAATATAATAAAATACAACAAATGCTGTCAAAATCAATACTATTTTAAAAGAATTAAATATTTCTAAATTTTTAAGTTTTTTTAATAACTCATTTTGCATTTATTTTTCCTTGATACACCGCTATACCCTCATCTACATCATCATATATAGTAGCTTGTCCATCTTGCATGAATATAATTTTATCACACCATTGTTTAATTTCAGCTACATTATGCGAAACCATGATAACTTTTGACTGGCTTAGCTTTTCTTTATAGATTTTAGAGCTTTTTTCTCTAAATTTAGGATCTCCCACAGCACCTGCTTCGTCAATTAAATAATAATCAAAATCAAAAGCCATACTTAAGCCAAAAGATATTCTAGCGCTCATACCAGCTGAGTAAGTATTCATAGGCTCATCGAAAAATTTTCCAAGCTCAGCAAAATCTTCAACAAATTTAATCTTTTCTTCTAAAGCCTTTCCTTTATAACCATATACTCTAGCTACAAAGCGTGCATTATCTCTTGCTGAAAGTCTATGTTGAAACGCACCTGCTAAGCCTAGAGGCCAAGATAGTTTTTTATTAGTTATAATCTTACCTCTATCAGGAAGCAAGGAGCCGCTTAAAAGTTTCATTAAGGTTGATTTTCCGGCACCATTGCGCCCCATTAAACCTATACTGCAATTTTCAGGGAATTCAAAACTTAAGTTTTTAAAAACATAATGCCTTCCACCATTGCGTAAAGGAAAAGATTTTGTTAAATTAACTAATTTTATCATCGCACCGCTATCAGCTTTTCTCTAGTAAAATAATAAAAAAACAATCCCAAAAACAAAATCACACTCAAACATGTAATAGGATAATAGTAATTATAATCATCAAGTAATGGGTAATTTTGAAAAAAATTATATTTTAAAAGTTCCATAATATGTAAAAGTGGATTATAATATAAAATATCCAAAATAGGTTTTGGAACTATCCATATAGGAAATACCACCAAAGCTGTCCAGTATAAAACTATATTTAAATAATTTAATGCCATTTTTAAAGGCTCTGCAAAATGCCCTGCTATAGCAAAACACATTCCCATAGCAAAGCCAAATACCACAAGCAAAAAAAGCGAAAACATCACTTCTAAAAAATGCTTAGGTATAACTTGCATATGCAAAAACCAACCTGCTAAAAACATTACACAAATAAAAATAGTAAAATAAATACAAAACTCAAGCAATGCTCTTGCGATAAAAACATGTATAGGGCGAATAGGCTTATAAGCAAAAAGAGTTAAATTTGATCCTATACCATTTAAAAGCTGAGTAATAATACTTCTAAACATAAAAAAAGGTATAATTCCTACTGCTAAAAACAAAAAGATAGAAACACCTTCAGGCATGATTTGATGATGAAACTCTCTAATAAGTGTAATTATAGAAGTAATCACTAAAATTACCATCATAGGTTCTCCGATTACCCAAAAATAGCCCAAATATTTATTAATACCAAATCTTGTCTTTAACTCTCTAAAAAAAAGAGCATGTATGACATTAAACATATTTTTAGCAAACCTTTTTAAATTTTCAAAATTTTTATATTATACTTTTTTATCTTATATAATATTTAACAAGGTTTAAAAATGAAAAGAAATTTTTTTGAGGAATTAGAAAAAATTTTATATCATAAAGATATTTTCAAAAAGATTGAATTATTTAATGAGTTTTATGAAAATTTTAAAGCTAATTTATATGATTTTAATCATTCCCATGAAGCGATCATTTGTGAAAACTCACAAGTTAAAATCCTTCATCCTATGAAAATAAGGCGTCCAAAAGAAGCAAATAGTACTTTATCTTTAGCTAAAATATTACATTCAGTTGCACATATAGAATATAGTGCTATAAATTTGGCCTTAGATGCTAGTTATAGATTTAAAAATTTGCCATTGAAATTTTATCAAGATTGGCTTGAGGTAACTGATGAGGAAATTAAGCATTTTTTACTTTTAGAAAAAACTTTAAATGAACTTGGTTTTAAATATGGAGATTTCTATGCCCATGATAATCTTGAAAAAGCCTTATTTTTAACCAAAGATAATCTTGCTCACAGAATGGGCATAGTGCATAGAGGACTTGAAGCAAAAGGACTTGATGCCAATCCTTTTGTCTTAGAAAAATTAAACACAACTAATCATCCTATAAAAAGTTTATTTGGTGAAATTTTTACCATTATATTAAATGATGAGATTAAACATGTAAATAAAGGAGATTTTTGGTGGAATTATGCAAAAAATGAAAATGATGATTACCTTGATCTTTGCGCCAAATATAAAGAATTTAATCTTTTAGGAAAAGTATATAACAAAACAGCTAGAATTCAAGCAGGATTTAATGAAAGCGAACTTCAAGAACTAGATGATTTTTATAATAGAAAATAAAGATGGTGGTTAGAGGCAGAATCGAACTGCCGACACGCAGATTTTCAGTCTGCTGCTCTACCGACTGAGCTATCCAACCACTGAATTGAAGTTGTAATTATACAATAGTTTTTTTAAAAAAAGTTGAAATTTGCATAAAAATGCAAATTATTCAGAAAAAGCTCCAAATTTAAAGATTTTTTGCATTCTTAATGCAGCTAATTCGCGTTTATCGTATTGTTCTAATTCTTCTATAGCTTTTAAGACATAATCACTTAAATTTTTAATCGCATTTTCTTTATCTCTATGAGCTCCACTCATTGGCTCTTCGATAACATCATCAATCAAACCTTGGGCTTTTAAATCATCAGCAGTTACTTTCATCGCCTTAGTAGCAGCTTCGCTTTTTGATGGATCATTCCATAAAATAGCAGCACAACCCTCAGGTGAAATCACAGAAAAAACTGAATTTTTCATCATAGCAAGTTTATCAGCTACTCCTATAGCTAAAGCACCACCACTTCCACCTTCGCCTATAACTACTGCTATAGTGATTGTTTTAAGGGCGCTTAACTCATATAAATTTCTAGCTATAGCCTCACTTTGACCACGCTCTTCAGCACCCACTCCTGGGTAAGCACCTGGAGTATCCACTAAAAACAATACCGGTATGTCAAATTTTTCAGCCATTTTTGCCACTCTTAGAGCTTTTCTATAACCTTCAGGATGAGGCATACCAAAATTTCTATGAAGCTTATCTTTAGTACCTCTACCTTTTTGCTCACCTATAACAATAATTTTTTTCCCACCTATATAACCTGCATAACACACAATAGCAGGATCATCTCTAAAAGCACGATCGCCATGAATTTCATAAGCGTCACTTAGTATAGCTTGAATATAATCAAGCGCATAAGGACGATCAGGATGTCTTGCAAGCTGTAAGCGTTGGTAATCGCTTAAATTTTTATAAACTTTTTGAGTTTCTTTTTCAAGGTTTTTTTCTAAAATTTTTACTGCTTCATCATCGCCTTTGATTTTAGCATTTGCTAAATCCTCATCAATTTGCTGAATATTTTTTTCAAAATCTAAATAAGAAGCCATATTAATCTACTTTTTTGAAGATCACACAACCATTTGTTCCACCAAAACCAAAAGAATTGCTCATTACTACATTAACTTCGTTTTTTCTTGCAGTATTTGGTATATAGTCAAGATCACAATTTTCATCTGCTACGATTTGATTGATAGTTGGCGGTAATACACCTTGATCAAGCGCCATTAAAGAAATAACAGCTTCAATAGCACCAGCAGCACCCAAACAATGGCCTGTTTGACCTTTTGTAGAACTAACTAAAGGAATTTGATCTTTGAAAAGTTCTTTAATAGCTGCTGTTTCATTTTTATCATTTACTGGAGTAGAAGTTCCGTGTGCATTAATATAATCTACTTTTGGATTTCCTGCCATTTTTAAGGCTTTTTTCATAGCACGCAATGGCCCTTCTAAAGTAGGTGAAGTGATATGATGTGCATCTGCACTTTCGCCAAAACCTACCAACTCAGCATAAATTTTAGCTCCACGCTTTTTAGCAGCCTCATACTCTTCAAACACTAAAGCACCAGCACCCTCACCCATTACAAAACCATCTCTTTCTTTATCAAATGGTCTTGAAGCCTTAGCTGGATCATCATTTCTAGTAGAAAGAGCTTTCATAGCAGCAAAGCCACCTATACCTACAGCACAAATAGCTGCTTCAGCACCTACTACAAGCATTTTATCTGCATTGCCTAAAGCTATGCTTTTATATGCTTCGCCTATAGCATGAGTTCCTGCTGCACAAGCAGTCACGCATGAGATATTTGGTCCTTGTAATCCATGCTCGATTGATACAATCCCACCAAGCATATTAACCAAAGCTGATGGTATGAAAAAAGGAGTTATTTTGCGTGGTCCACGCTGTGCGCAAGTAACGGAATTTTTTTCTATATTTGGTAAACCACCTATACCAGCTGCTGAAACTACACCAAATTCTTCTTTGTTTAAAGTTTCATCAAATTTAGCATCTTCCATAGCTTCTCTTGCTGCTTTAATACCAAGTTGTATAAAACGATCTATTTTTTTAACCTCTTTAGCATCACAGACACTTAAAGGATCAAAATTTTTTACTTCAGCAGCAATTTGCACTGGAAAATCAGTGGTATCAAAAAGAGTGATTTTATCAACGCCACTTTTACCATCACAAATTGCTTTAAATGAGCTATCTTTGTCTAAACCAAGGGCATTGATCATTCCTATACCTGTTACTACAACGCGTTTCAAACCGCACTCCTTATTAAAAATTAAAATTATTTTTGAAGATTTTCTATATAATTAACAACATCTTCGATTTTTACTAGTTTTTCAGCATCACTGTCTGGAATTTCTACATCAAATTTTTCTTCTAAAGCCATAACTAATTCAACAACATCTAAAGAATCTGCACCTAAATCTTCAATGATTTTAGATTCCATTTTAACTGCATCTTCATCAACACTAAGTTGCTCAACAACTACTTTTTTTACATCATCAAAAATTGCCATTTTTATCTCCTAGTTTAAAAAATTAAACAACATTTTACAATAAAAAAATAAATTTCTTGTTTAAAAAGTTAAAAATTAAAGATTATTACGAAAAATTTAATTATCTGTGTTTAAATAAAAGCTTAAATTTTAGCAAAGGAAATTTATGCTTTTAGATAAACTTATAAAAGAAAATAAAAAAACTTGGGATCAATACATCTATCATGAATTTGTAAAAAAACTTCAAAATGGCACTTTAGAAAAAGATACATTTTTGTTTTATCTTAAACAAGATTATATCTTTTTAAATAATTATGCAAAATGCTATGCTTTGCTTGCTTTAAATGCAAATAATGCTCAAGAAATTCAATTTGCTATTAAAAATCAAAACTACACTTTAGAAGGAGAATTAGAGCTTCATAGAAGTATTTTAAAGCTAGGTATTGATGTAGAAAAACTAGACTATAAAGATGAAAGTTTAACCAATATTGCTTATACAAGGTACTTACTAAGTGTGGGACAAAATGGAGATTATTTAGATATGCTATGTGCTTTGAGTGCTTGTGCTATAGGCTATGCATATATAGGAGAAGAAATTTATAAAGGACTTGATAAACAAAGCTTAGAAAATCATCCTTACAAAGAGTGGATTTTAACCTATGCGGGAAAAGAATTTCAAGATGAAATTAAAGAATTTAAAGATTTTTTTAATTCTTATGCAAATAGCATTAGCGAAGAAAAATTTAAAAAATTAAACGAAATTTTTTATACTACTATAAGACTTGAAACGGCCTTTTGGCAACACTCTTTAGAGCAAAAAATGGAAATTTAATCATCATAAAGATGATTAAATTATCAATTTAGCAATATTAATCCCAAAAAAAGCGATCAAATACGCACATAAAGATGTGAATATAAAAAGATACCATACATACTTTTTATTTCCTGCTTCTTTAGCAAAAACTATAGTTGCTGCAAAACAAGGATTATAAATCATAACAAAAAGTATAAAAGCTACTGCTGTGCTAAAAGGGATGTTTTCTTTTATAGCCTCTTGTAAATTTAAACTTGTCTCATCAACTTCATCGCCTAAAGAATAAAGCACGCCCATAGTAGAAATCATCACTTCTTTAGCCGCTAAACCACTTACCAAAGATACACTAAGTTTCCAATCAAAGCCAAGTGGTGCAAAAATAGGCTCTATTGCTTTGCCAAATTGTCCAAGATAACTATTTTCTATCTGAAGCTCTTGAGTTAAAGCATCTTGAGTATTATTTTCTTGTGCAGGAAAATTACTCGCAAACCAAATAAGTAAAGAAGCTATCAAAATAAATGTTCCTGCTTTTTTTAAATACATTTTGGCTTTGTTAAACACCATAAACCATACCAAATTCCAATTTGGCATTCTATATTTTGGCATTTCCATTACAAAGGGTTCATCTTGTCCTTTAAAAGCACTCATTCTTAAAATTTTAGCTGCAATCAAACCCAAAAACGCACCCAAAAGATAAATCCCAAAAAGATAATTTCCTGCCACATCAGCAGGAAAAAACACTCCAACAAAAAGCACATATACAGGAAGCCTTGCACCACAACTCATAAAATTAATAATAAAAAGAGTTAATAATCTATCTTTTTTATTTTTTAAAGTTCTTGTAGCCATAAATGCAGGTACTGAGCAACCAAAACCCGTGATTAAAGGGATGAAACTTTTACCATGCAAGCCAAATTTATATAAAATTCCATCTAATAAAAATGCAACCCTAGCCATATATCCAGTTGTTTCAAGCAAGGCTATACCAAAAAATAAAATCATAATATTTGGTAAAAAAGTTATAACTGCACCAACCCCACCTAAAACACCATCAGCTAAGGCTGAAGCGATAAATTCATTGCTAATATTATTTTTTACCATATCACCTAAATTAGCAAAAAACATTTCTATATAATCCATAGGGATTTGACCTAAAGTAAAGGTTAGTTGAAATAAAGCCCACATAAAAAACAAAAATATAGGAATTCCTAAAAATTTATTAATTAAAATAGAATCTATTTCTTTGGTATGATTTTTATACTTAACACTCTTGCTTAAAACCTTAACACATATACCATTTGCAAAAGCAATTAGCTCTTCTTTAAAAATACTTTCCATATCTTTGCTATGATATGCCATATAAATTTTTTCTAAAGCTTCATCAAGTATTTTTCTCAAAGCGTGCGAAATGACTATATTGGCTTCATTTTTAAGTAAAGCAAGTGCCAAATCTTTTGTAGAAAAATCTAAATAAGTAATTTCATTTTGATTTAAAAATTCACTTATTTTTGCAAGTTCTTCTTCTATGATATCGCTATAAACACGCTCTTTAGCTTCAAATTTAGCTTCATGGGTTGAAATGATTAAATCCAAAAGTGCATTTAGATTTTCTTTAGTTTTAGCGCACACGCCAAGACAAGGTGTATTTAGAAGTTGGGATAAAATTTTAAAATCTATACTAAAACCTTCATTTTTAGCTTCATCTTGCATATTTAAAGCCATAATCATTTTGATTTTAGCTTCTATTAAAGATGCACTCAAAATCAAATTACGCTCTAAATTTGTAGAATCAAGCACATTTACTACAAGATCAAATTTACCCTTTTTTAAAAAATCTTTTGTAATTTTTTCTTCTTCGCTATAACCATCTAATGCATAAGTTCCTGGTAAATCTATAAATTTAAACTCATAATTTTTATAAATTAATCTAGCCTCAGCCTTTTCAACCGTAACACCGCTAAAATTTCCAACTTTCATATTAGCTTTACAAAGTGCGTTAATTAATAAACTTTTACCAACATTTGGCTGACCTACTAAAGCAACGATGATTTCTTTCATTAAAACTCTTTTGAAATTTGTATTATTTTTGCTTCACTTGAGCGTAAAATCACGCAAGTTGTATCAAGTTCTACCATAATAGTAGAATTTGCTATAGAAGAGCGAATTTTTTTAACTTTTTTGTTTTTTGCAAAACCAAAACTAAAAAGTCTTGCTTGGAGTTGTTTATCTGCTTCAAAGCCTACTATAAAGGCTTCTTCATTGTCTTTTAATGTATCTAAAGTCATGTTTTTCCTTACAAAAACTAAGATAAGACATTATATAAAAAATTCAATTATTTATTTTTTAAAATAATAAGCAATCTCAAAAAATGAGATTGCTAGAAATCAAAATCATTTAGATTTTCTAAATTTTGAAGCTTTTTGACTAATTCCTCAGCCTTTTCTAAAGAAAGTGCTATGCTAGCATTAGAAAGAAATTTATCTTTTAATTCATCAAAACTTAAAGGATTATCAAAATTTCCTTTATTTATAAACACATCTTTTTTAATTACTCTTCCATCATTTAAAACAGCTTCTAAATGTCCTGGAAAGTATTTAGGGAAACCGCTAGATTTTTTCTTCTCATAGCTAATTTTTTTAGCAAATTCTATTAGTTCAGCTCTATTTAAATTTTCATAAGATTTTAAAGTAATTTTGCCATCAAAAAACGCTAAAGCCATTAAAAAAGGCATGGAAAATTTGGCCGCATAAGCACTTTGTGGAGTGTATTTTGCTTCTATTGGATCACAAATAAATGAAATTGGCACTTCATCTACAAAGCAATGCAAACTTTTGATATCTTGTGCTTTTAAGCCATCATTTCTTAAACTCATAGCACAATCAATAAGCCCATGTGCAAAATGACAACTTGGATAAGGTTTTAACGAAACTTGCATTACTTGCCAAATTTCATTCAAACCCTTACAAAGTTCATTTTTATCACATTTATCTTCTAAGCCAAAAGTTCTAAAGATATTATCCCTTCCTTCAAATATACTCAAAGGACCACTCATATTAGCTTTTGCGAAATTTGCTACCAAAATTCCATTTTTCAAAGCATTAGCTATGTGTAAAACTTTAGAATTAGAACCATTAGATAAAAACTCATTTACCCCACTTGCAAAACTTCCTGCTAAACCTAATGCATTGATGATTTGATCTTTGTTTAAATCAAGTAAAACACAACTTGCAGCCACACTACCAAAAATTCCTGCTATAGCTGTAGTATGAAAGCCACATTTGTGGAAACTTCCTTTACTTGCTATACCCACTCTAGCAGCAATTTCCCAACCAACAATAAAGGCTTTTAAGACTTTCTTTCCATCCTTACTTACACTAAATCCATAAGTTAAACAAAGCGGGGTTAAAATAGCACTAGCGTGCAAAATAGCTTCAGTATGAGTATCATCAAAATCAAGGGCATGCGCTGCAATAGCATTTACCATCGCAGCATAAATTACATCAAGCTTTTTATCCCCACTCCAAATTTTTTCACTAGGATTTACGCTTAAAGCTTCAAAAGCCTTAGTTGCATTTAAAACACAAGCTTCATTTTTAGCAGCTAGGGCTGTTCCTAGTGCATCAAGCATAAGCTCTTTTGCTCTTTGTTTTACTTCACTAGGAATAGCTTCATAATCTAAATTTACGATAAATTCGGCTAGTTTTTCACTTAAATACATTTTTTCCTACTTTAGAATTTGTGCATTAGCGATTTTTTCTAAGAACTCATCAACTAATTTTGGTGCATAACCTACATAAGTTGTAGCATCCATTAAAACATCAATGTCTTTTTCACTTAAAACCTTACTTACACGCTCATCTTCAAGTAAAACAACTTTAAAAGTTTTATGATTTTCTATGCCTCTCATAGCATTTTCATAAACAATTTCATGTGCATGTTGCTTACCATAATGATCACTCAAAGCAAACATTACACGTTCTGCTAACACAAAGCCATTAAGCGTATCAAGATTTTTTAACATTTTGTCTTTTTTAACTTCTAAATCATCAAAGACAAATTTCATATTTGCTAATACCACTGAAAGCATTAAAAATGCTTCTGGCAAAAGCTTCCATTCCATTTTCCAAACTTGACCATCTCTTTCATGCTCATGTCTTTCTATATCGCTTAAAATTGCAATATTAGCTCTTAGGGCATTACTTACAGTCACTGCGTTTTCACTTACTGCGGGATTTCTTTTATGAGGCATAGTAGAACTTCCTACTTGACCTTTTCCAAAAGGCTCAGCAATTTCATCGATTTCATTATGAGCTAAGATTAAAAGTTGATGTGCAATTTTGTTAAAGGTTGCGTTGATATTACCTAAAACATAACCAAGCTCAATAAAACGATCTCTTGCTGGTTGCCATGAGATGTCAGGAACCTCTAAACCTAAACTTTCTAAAGTAAGTTTTTCTACTTCATTAGCCTTGTCACTTAAGCTTGCTTTAGTTCCCACTGCACCTACGATTAATCCTACATATAATCTTTTTTCAAGTTCGATAATTCTTTCATAGTGACGATTAAGCTCACTTAGCCAAATTGCAACTTTGTGTCCAAAAGTTATAGGTAAAGCTTGTAAAGCTAAAGTTCTTCCCATCATTGCAGTGTTCTTATGCTCTTTTGCGATTTTTGCTAAATTTTTAGCTATATCTTTTAAATCTTGTTTGATTAAAGCCATTGCTTCTTTAAATTGTAAAACTATGCCTGTGTCAATGATATCTTGTGTTGTTACACCAAAATGCACATATTCGCCAAGACCATTTTCACAAGCTTTTTCCAAACCTCTAACAGTAGGCACTAAAGGGTGTTTAGTCTTTTTAAACTCAGCAAAAATAAAATCCATATCCATAAATTTATAATGAGCCTTTTTAGCTATTTCTATAGCTGCTTCATTAGGGATAATACCAAGTTTTGCTTGAGCTTTTGCCAGGGCAGCTTCTACATCAAGCCATTTTTGAATTCTATTTTCTTCACTAAAAATAGCTCTCATTGCAGAGGTGCTCCAAGAATCTTGAAGCAACCTCATATCAAATACACTCACACCCATGTTTTATCCTTTAAAATTTATTTTTTCAAATGCTTGTTTTAAATCAGCAATCAAATCCTTACTATCTTCAAGACCTATATGAAATCTCACAAAAGGACCTCTAGCGCTCCAATCTGTTGCCGTTCTTGGCGGAGTAGTAACAGTAGCTAAACTCTCATATCCACCCCAACTTGCACCGATTGAAAAATACTCTAAATTATCTACAAACAAAATAGCTTGTTCTTTAGAAATGCCATCTGCAAATTCAATCGTTACCATACCATTAGCACCTTTATGATCGCGCATAAAAACTTCATAGTTTGGATGAGTTTTTAATTTTGGATAAAAAATTGTTTTAACTTCTTTTCTACTTTGTAAAAACTCTACCACCTCATCTGCACTTTTTTCATGTGCTTTCATTCTTATATCTAAAGTTCTCATACCACGAAGCACTAAATAAGCATCATCAGGACTTGTAGTAAATCCTAAAGCTTCTGGCAATTTGTCAAAATTTTTCCATTCTTTTTCATTAATCACTACTATACCCATAGTAACATCTGAATGCCCACTTAAGTACTTAGTCGCCGCAATTACTGAAATATCTGCTCCAAGCTCAAGCGGATTTAAAAAATACCCGCTTGAATAAGTATTATCAATCGCTACTGGTATGTTATGTTTGTGCGCAATTTCGCAAAGTTTTGGTAAGTCTATGATTTCATAAAGTATAGAACCTGGACTTTCACAAAGGATTAATTTTGTGTTTGGTTTGATTTTTTCCTCTACATCAGAAGCATCAGCTTTTAGAAAGTCAATTTCTACGCCCATTTTAGTTAAAAATAAATCACAAATTGTTCTAACAGGTCCATAAATAGCATCAGTGATTAAAAAATGAGCATCTTTACTAGCATAATTTAAAAGCACCATAGCTAATGCTGCAAGCCCTGTTGGGAAAAGTTGCGCCCTATAACCACCCTCAAGCTCACAAATAAGTTTTTCAAGTTCAAAATTTGTAGCTGTTCCTCTAGCACCATAACTTAAAACACGCTCATTTTTTCTTAGCTCGCGGTATTTTTGCCAAGTAGCATGATCTTTAAAAAGTATGGTTGATGCACGCATTAAGGTTGGATTAACTGATCTTGCTTCAGCGCTTTGATCGCCTCTTCCTAGGTGGATTAATTTAGTTTTATTATTCATTTTAAGTCCTTTTTTACAAATAAACATAAGTCATAATCACATTAACAATAGCAGCTACAAGCATAGGAATAGCTGTTCTTTTTACAACTTGCAATGGATTTACTTTAGCCATAGCTGAAATTGCCAAAATAGCTGGTGCAATAGGTGAAACACATCTACCAAAACCTGTCATGATTTGGATAGGTGCTATCATAGTTATAGTTTCAACTCCAAAAGATTTTGCTATATTTGGAATGAGTGGTGCAAAAGAAAAAAATGCTGCATTTCCTGAACCCATTAAAAATGCGCACACAGCAAGTAAAATAGAAACTGCTATGATGATAGCAAGCACTCCAAAACCTGCATCTTTTGCAAAATCTATTAAAGTATCTACAAAACCAACCGATAAAAGGCCACTTGCAAAAACTTGGCCACAAACGATCAAAGAAACTGTAATTACAAACAAATGTCCCATACCTTTGAAAAATACCATGATAGAATTTAAAGTATCAATTAAACTTTTATAACGAATGATTTCAAAAATAATTGCTATAAAAGTTGAAATCATCATAGCAACTGGCACATTCATTCTAATTGCAGTAGATGAAGCTGCTTTAACTTCTTCCATGGTAGTAAATCCCATTAACACCATAATGCTATCTAAAACACTACTAAAGCCCAAAATTAACACTAAAGGTATAATAGGTAAAATCGCATAAATTCTAGGTGGCTTTTTAAGCTCTTCACTTTTGCCATCATGTTCTGCTAATTCTTTTTCAACATCATCACGGTTAAATGCGAAATTTTCTTTTTTATCAAAATATTTTGAGCAAAAATAAATCGCAATACCCACTGCTATGATAATAGGCACAGTTGTAGGAAGCTGATAATGCACAAAATATACCGCAGGATCAATTTCAGCTGTTTTTGCAGCTAAAATTACATTACCACTTCCTGGGCCATGGTCAATGTATTGACAAATAGCAATAATCGAAAGCGCAGAAAGCTTAGAAACACCTGAGCGCACTAAAATAGGGTACATTGTAACCATAAGCAAAAGTGCTAAACCTGCATGTGAAGGTATAAAAAGCACTAAAAACTGGATCACAAAATATGAAACCAACAATAAAACATAAGGTGATTTCACAGCTTTTAAAGGTCTTTCAAATACTTTAAATAAAGCATAACTTGCACCTACATGATCCATATAAGCAGAAAATCCTGCTATACACATTAAAGTAAGTCCAAGACCTGCTAGAGTACTTGACATTTTAGTATTTACTACTTGGAAAATATCAAAAAGACCTAAATGTAAAGATTGTTTTTCACTAATGATAGGAGAAAGTCCAAAAATTCCTGCTAAAGCTAACAAGAATAAACCACTTAAAAGCAACGCCATGTGGGCGTTGATTTTTTTATAGAGCATAAAAACAAGTAAAAATACAGAACATCCTGCAAAAAATAAACCCAACATGCTCTATCCTTTATGAGCAATAACCTCTATCTCCACTTTTGCTCCTTTAGGAAGATCTTTTACCGCAAAAGCACTTCTTGCAGGATATGGAGCTGCGAAAAATTCAGAATAAACCTCATTGAAAGCCAAAAAATCATCAATATTTGCTAAAAAGCAAGTCGTTTTAACTACATTATTAAAATAAAGATTATTTTCTTCTAATATAGCCTTGATATTTAACAATGATTGTCTTGTTTGTTCTTTTACATCTTCACTTTCTATGTTTCCACTTTGTGGATTAATAGGAAGTTGTCCTGAAATAAATAACAAACCATTAGCTTCTCTATAAGCTGAATATGGTCCTATAGCCTTTGGATAATTTGCCATGTATACTCCTTGTGTTTAAATGAAATCATAATATAATATTATCATCATAATAATAAATTGTCAATATTTTTTTATCATAATAATAATTTTTTTTATTGTTGTAAATATTAACAACTTTGATGAAAATATTTTGTAAAATAACAAAAAACAACAAAAAGGTCTAGATCATGGATGAACAACAAAAAGAATTATTTATCAAACTCACTCAATTTTTAGGGCAAGTTCTTGGAGATCAGTATGAAATAGTTTTTCATGTGATTTCACCTGAGGGTTCATATATAGCAGCCATTGCAAATAATCATATTAGCGGAAGGACAATCAATTCTCCATTAACCTCTTTTGCGAGTGAGCTTGTACAAGAAAAAGAGTATTTAAATAAAGATTTTTTATGTGATTACAAAGCAAAGGTTGGAAAGTCTAAGATCGTTACCGGATCAACCTTTTTTATAAAAAACCAAAATAAAATTGTAGGAATTTTATGTATAAATCACGACACCACAGAACTTAGAAATGCTATTAGTAAAATCATAGAACTAGAAAAAATTAATGATTTTAGTGATTTATTAGATATTCACAATCAAAACAACGTAAATTTACACAATGTGAGTAATATAGAAACACTTAGTCATTCTATAGAAGATATTCTAGCTGAAAACATAGACTTAAAATATTTAAATTCAGGATATAGCTTAAGCACTGAACAAAAAGATGAGATTATTAAAAAGCTTCATTCAAAGGGAATTTTTAATATAAAAGGAAGTATACCTATAGTTGCTAAGTCACTTAATATATCAGAACCTAGCGTCTATAGATATTTGCAAAAATTTAAAAATAGCCTTTAATAGCTAAAAGACTATTTGCGATATAAAATAAGCACTCACAACAGCACCAATAATTAAAGCAAAACCTGGTCTTAAATAAGAGTGATTGATCACAAATTTTCCTATTTTTGTTGTGCCTGTTCTATCAAAAGCCACACAAGCTATTTGATTAGCTCCTGGTACTATAAAATCTCCACTCACGCAAGGATAAAGCACGATAAGAATTTGAGGAGGAATTCCCAAACTCACGCCCAAGGGCATCAAAGCAGCTACTGTTGCAGCTGGAGAAAAAATCACCATAGAAAAGGCAAATAAAGCTACACCAAATAAATACGGATAATCTTCTACAATATGTGATAAAGAATCACTAAATAAAGGCTTGTAAGCTTCAAAAAATGTCCCTGTCATCCAAGCTATACCAAAAACCCCTACAACGCCTATAAGTCCTGATTTAAATACAGAAGCTTCACCAAGTTTATTAGCAGGAACTTTAGCAAAAAGCATAATTAAACAAGCTGTTGCAAGCATGATCATTTGAATTAAATTTGGGGTAGAAAGTCTTTCTATTTTACCATTTGCAAGCTCATAGTGAGGTAACAAATTTGTAAAAGTCCCAAAGAAAATAATGGTTAAAATCCCCAAAGCAAATATTAATAAAGCTCTTTTTACTTTAGGATCTGTTTCTTGTTTATCTTCTTGTTTATCTTGAGTTAAAAACTGATATTCCCCTGCTCTTACTCTTCTTTGAAATTCCTCATCTTGCTCAAGCTCTTTTCCTCTTTTAAAAACGCTCAAACAAGCACATATAACACCAATTAAAAATGCTGGCATTACCACAGCTAATATTTGAACAAGTCCTACACCACTAATGGCTAAAATGGCTACCATACCTGCAGTGGCTGCACTCATAGGAGAAGCTACCACTGCAATACCTGCTGCTATAACTGAAACTGAAAGTGGTCTTTCAGGACGAATTTTAGCTTGAGCAGCTACTTCAGCAATCACTGGATAAATAGAAAAAGCCACATAAGTAGTACCACAAAATATTGTAAATGTGGATGTGATTAATGGGCCCATAAAAACAATAGCTTGAGGTTTTTTCTTTAATGCTTTTTCAGCTATTTTTACTAGCAAATCAAGCCCGCCTGCGCTTTGCAAAACACTCACGCAAGTAATCACAGCAAGTATAATAAACACAACACTCACAGGAAGTGAAGCTGGTTGCATACCAAAAACTAACACCAAAATACACATACCAAGCCCACCTGCAACCCCAAGTCCTATACCACCATATCTACCACCTATGGCTATCATAGAAAAAATAATAAAAAGTTGAAGTATAAAAATAATATCCATCTAATCTTCGCCCTTATTGTTTATTTTTTACATTTATCCAACAATTCTTTTGCATGTTCAATTTGCTCTAATACAACTTTAGTTCCTGTACCACCATAAGAAAGTCTTGCGTCTATACAAGTTTCTAAAGCAATTGCTTCATAAATATCTTCTTGGATATTTTCATTAAATTGATGGAATTCTTCCATGCTAAGCTCTTCAAGCATTTTTCCGTGTTTAATACAATAATTCACAGCTGAACCTACTATACTATGAGCTTCTCTAAATGGTATATTTTTTCTTACTAAATAATCAGCCATATCTGTGGCATTTGAAAATCCTTTTGCAGCTGCTGCTCTTGTATTATTAGCATTTACTTGCATTTTTTCTATCATAGGAGTTATAATTTTTAAACTTGCCATTAAAGTATCCATAGAATCATAAACTTGAGCCTTATCTTCACTCATATCAGTATTATAAGCTAATGGAATACCTTTCATAATAGTTAGCATTGCCATAACATTACCATACATTCTACCTGTCTTACCACGCATTTTTTCAGCTACATCAGGATTTTTCTTTTGAGGCATTATGCTTGAACCGGTACAAAAATCATCACTTAATTCTATAAATTTAAAATCTTGACTTGAAAAAAGTATAAGCTCTTCACAAAAACGACTAAGGTGCATGAAACACATTGCAGCAATAGCAGTAAATTCAACCATGTGATCTCTATCACTTACACTATCAATGCTATTTTCTGTTGGTTTAGTAAAGCCTAGTTCTTTGGCACAAAAATGTCTGTCTATATTAAATGTAGTTCCACCAAGTGCAGCTGCTCCCAAAGGACACTCATTCATTCTTTTATATAAATCCTCAAAACGAGAATAATCCCTACTTAACATCCAAAAATACGCCATAATCCAATGTGAAAAAAGCACTGGCTGGCCCGTTTGTAAATGCGTATAACCTGGCATAATAGCTTTGATATTTTTTTGAGCTTGATGGACGATTTCTTCTTGCAAAGTAGTAATTTGAGTTAATACTTCTTTAATAACTGCTCTCATATGAATTTTTGAATCAAGAGTAGTTTGGTCATTTCTACTTCTTGCGGTGTGAAGTTTTCCACCTACTGGACCTACGATTTGTGTCATTCTTTTTTCTACAGCCATATGAATATCCTCATCAGCTATATCAAAAACAAAGGTTCCATTTTGAATTTCTTCTCTAACTTGTTCTAAGCCCTTAATGATAGTTTTTGCTTCATCTTCTTTTATAATACCTTGTTTTGCAAGCATGGTGCAGTGAATTATACTACCTTGTATATCAAAAGGAGCAAGTCTTGGCTCAACTGGTAGTGAAGCAGTATATTCTTCAACTAATTTATTTGTAGGTAAATCAAAACGCCCACCCCATAATTTTTCTGTTTTGTTAGACATTTGTTATCCTTTCATTAAAAAATTAGGGGTAATTTTATTTGAATTTATTTTAATTTAGCTTAAATTTTTCATTTCTATAATAAAAAATTTTAAAAATTTATAATTTAATAATAGAATTTTTTAATAATTTTAAATAAATAAAATATATTTTTAATATATTATAAATTTTTAACTATTTTTTGAAAATTTTTAATACACTAAAAGCTATTTTTTTAAGAAAACTTTTTTTAGAATTCTTTGTTAAAAACTCTACTATATCTCTATGCCCAAACATCAATGCAAAAGTAAAAGGTGTCATACCAAGACCATTGTTTTCATCAATATTTGCTCTATGTTCTACCAAAAGCTTACACATAGGTAAATATCCTTTAAAACACACCCCTGCTAATGGAGTTTGTCCTCTATCATTTTTCTCATCTACCCTAGCATTATTTTCTAGTAAAAACTTAGCACATTCATAAGCATTATGATAACTTGCAAGCATTAAAAGACTATCGCCTTTATGATTTTTTAAATTCACACTCAAACCTGCTTCTATCATAATCTTTAAATTTTGTAAATCATTTTGTCTTGCGTAATCAAAAGCCATAGTGCAAAGCTCTTGAATTCTTTTTTCTTCTTCATTACTAAACATATTTTTCCTTTATAATCTTTAGTTTGCCACTTTTAAAGTGGCAAGTAAAAATTACATTTTCAAAGCTTTTTTAACGCCATTTGCATATTCACTTGAAATTTTTTCAAAATGACTTAATGCTCTAGCAATAATTTTTTCATCAACCCCACTCATAGAAGCAGCGATATTTTTAAATAATTGCTCTTTTTGATCTTGATTCATTATATCAAACAAGGCTCTTGGTTGGGTATAAAAATCATTATCAAGTGGAGCATATCTTTGCGCATTACCTTCAAGTGCTAAGTCAGGCTCTAGGTAATTTTTATCTTCTTTTGGACTATCATCATAACTATTTGGTTCATAATAAGCAAGGCCATTTTTGTAAGTGTCAAAATTCATAGCACCTGCTACATTATAAGTATTTACTTCACTTTTTGCACGATTAACTGGTAATAAATGATAATTTGTCCCTATGCGATATCTGTGTGCGTCAGGATAAGAAAAAATTCTAGCTTGCAACATTTTATCAGGACTAAAACTAATACCAGGAACAATATTGCTTGGACTAAATGCAGCTTGTTCTACTTCATTAAAGTAATTTTGTACATTTTTATTAAGTACTAATTCGCCTACTTCAATTAAAGGCACAATACTATGTGGCCAAACTTTAGTTAAATCAAAAGGATTAAAACCTAATTTTTCTGCTTCATCTTCTTTTAAAACTTGAATTTGGAAAGTCCATTTTGGAAAATCTCCTTTTTCAATAGCTTCATATAAATCTCTTTGATGACTTTCTCTATCATTTGCTATTAAATTTGCCGCTTCTTCGTTGGTTAAATTTTTAATACCTTGCTTGGTTTTAAAATGAAATTTCACCCAAAATCTTTCGTTTTTATCATTAATCAAACTATAAGTGTGACTTCCAAAACCATGCATATGACGATAGCTTGCAGGAATTCCTCTATCACTCATTAAAATAGTAACTTGATGTAAGCTTTCAGGACAAAGGCTCCAAAAATCCCATGCAGCATTATTGCTTCTTAAATGAGTTCTTGGATCTCTTTTTTGAGTGTGGATAAAATCAGGAAATTTATATGCATCTCTTATAAAAAATGTCGGAGTATTATTACCTACTAAATCCCAATTTCCTTCTTTAGTATAAAATTTAATAGCAAAACCTCTTACATCTCTTTCTGCATCAGCTGCACCTGCTTCGCCTGCAACGGTTGAAAATCTTATAAATAAAGGTGTATTTTCTCCAAGCTGTAAAACTTTTGCCTTGGTGTATTGAGAAATATCTTTAGTGATTTTAAGCTCTCCATAAGCACCGCTCCCTTTTGCATGAACAGTTCTTTCTGGAATTCTTTCTCTATTTTGATGGGCAAGTTTTTCTAACAAAATATAATCTTGCATTAAAAGTGGACCCTTAGCACCTGCGCTTAATGAATTTTGATTATCGGCTATGATGTTTCCGAAATCATTGGTTAGTTTTTTCATCTTTTCTCCTTTTTATAAATAATAATTTTTATTATTTGATAAATTATATCCCTATATTATTAAAATAAAATTAAACAATAAAAATTATTATTTTTGAAAAAATAATCTTTTTTTAAGCATAATTATTTTTATTTTGTATTAAAATTGTTGAAAAATAAGAATAAGTACTCTTATTTTAAATATTTTTACTACAAAATTAATAAAACAAGGAGAGTTTAATGGATAAAGAAACAAGAACTTACTATATTAAATTAGTGAAATTTCTTGCTGATGCTTTGGGAAGAAATTATGAAATAGTTTTGCATGATGTAAGTGAAGATGGTACTAATATAGCAGAAATAGCTAATAATCATATTAGCAAAAGAACTATAAATTCACCTCTAACAGGCTTTGCTATTGAAATGATTAAAAACAAAATCTATTTAGAGCGTGATTATATAACACATTATAAAACTTCAGCTAAAAGCTCACAAGTAATGTCAGGCTCTACTTTTTTTATTAAAAAAGATGAAAAACTTGAAGGTTTGCTTTGTATTAATCATGATACTTCAGCATTTAAAAAAATCTCTGATGAAATTTTAAATCTTGGAAATATTTATGATAATTCTTATGAAAGTCCTGAACAAGAAAATAAAGAATACATAAAACTTGATTTAGAAGAAATCGTTGAAGATATTACGGGGATAGATATTGAAAGTTTTAAAAATAAAAGTTTAAAACCAAAGGAAAAACAAAAAATGATAGCTAGCTTATATGAAAAAGGCGTATTTAATGTAAAAGGTGTTATTCCTAAAGTTGCGGAGCTTTTAAATATTTCAGAACCTAGTGTTTATAGACATTTACAAAAGATTAAATAATCATAATTTAAAAAAAATATAATTTTTGATACAATAACATTTTAAAATTTTATAAAAGGAAAAATATGGCTGATGATATGATGGATGAACAAGGTGAATCAAAGAAAAAAGGCGGGAATACTTTAGTAATCATTATCGTTGTATTTTTATTTGTATTTTTACTTGTTATTGTAGGAGCAATTGCTTATCTAATGTTTAGTGGTGGCTCTGAAGAAAATCCTACCCCGCAAACCGAAGAAAGCGCACAAGTTGCACAAGCTCCTAAAAAAACAAATGCAGTAGCAGCTAGAGGGAGTGATTATGCAAATATTGGCGTGATGTATCCTTTAGCACCTTTTACGCTAAATTTATTAAGTGATGGTGGATCAAGATATGTAAAATGCACCATTCAACTTGAACAAAATGTTGAAACATTAACTCCTGAACTTGATAAAAAAGTTGCTATTATTAGAGATATTATCATTAGAACTTTAACATCAAAAACCTTTGAAGAAGTAAGCACTACAAAGGGTAAAGAAAGATTAAAAGATGAATTAACCGGCAAGATCAATGAAGTTTTAACTGATGGTTTTATCAAAAATATTTATTTTACCGACTTTGTAGTATCTTAATGATAGGCTGTGACATAGTCGTATGCTCTCGCATAGAAAAAATTTATGAAAGACATAAAACACTTTTCTTGGATAAATTTTTGTCCAAGAAAGAGCAAAGTTATATAAAAAATACCAACACTCTAGCCGGATTTTGGGCTATTAAAGAAGCTGCCTCTAAGGCTTTGGGGGTTGGAATTTCTAAAGAATGTTCTTTTTTTGACATCATCATCTCTAAGGATGATAAAAATGCTCCACACATTAGTTTTTCTCAAAAAGTCATGCAAGAATTCAAAATTAAATCAGCAAGTGTAAGCGTAGCACATGATGGGGGTTTTGCTATAGCAGTAGTAGCTATAGAAACTAAGCAAGGTTAAAACCTTGCTTACATATAAAGCCCGCCATTGACTTTTAAAATCTCTCCTGTGATATAAGAAGAATGATCACTTAATAAAAATGCCACAGCTTGAGCTACTTCACTAGCATCTGCAAAACGCTTTAAAGGGATATTGTTAATATAATTTTGTTTAATCTCATCACTTAAAACTTCAGTCATATCACTTTTTATAAAACCTGGGGTAATGCAGTTATATCTTATATTTCTTGCTGCACCTTCTTTAGCAAAAGATTTTGTTAGAGCTATCATACCGCCTTTACTAGCACTATAATTAGTTTGACCTGCATTTCCCATTTCTCCAACTATAGAAGCGATATTTACAACCGCGCCAAAACGCTTTTTACTCATAGTTTTTAATGCCTCTCTACAACCTAAAAAGCTTGAATTTAAATTAGCATTAATCACTGAAGAAAAATCATCCATACTCATTCTAAGCGCTAATTTATCATTAGTAATACCTGCATTATTAACTAAATAACTAAGCTCACCATCACTTTCTACTATAGTTGCAATAGCGCTTGTAAATTCTTCTTCAACACTTGCATCAAATTTAATCACAGCCGCACAACCACCACTTTTTTCTATCTCTTCTTTTAGTGCATCAGCAAGTTCAGGCTTACTTCTATAATTAATCCAAACTTTTAAGCCATAACTTGCTAATTCTTTGGCTATTGCTGCACCTATACCTTTACTTGCACCTGTTATTAAAACATTTTTTCCACTAAATTTCATTGTTCTCCTTTAAATTAAAATAAAGCCTCATCCATTTCTTTTGGGATAGGTAAGTTTAAAATTTTAAGCACACTTGGTGCTATATTACTAAGCCCCATGCCTTCTTTAAGCTTTTCTACTCCTTTAGCTTCGACAAAAGCAAAAACATCAAAGGTTGTGTGATTAGTGAGCATATTTTCTTTTTCATCCCTCATCGCTTCACAGTTTCCATGATCTGAAGTAATAATAAAAGCATAATCATGCTCTCTTGCTTTAGCAATAACCCTACCTAAACACTCATCTACACATTCAACCGCACTAATCGCAGCTTCAAAATCACCCGTATGTCCTACCATATCACCATTTGCAAAATTTACTACGATAAAATCCATACCACTTTCTATACCCTTAAGCACCTCATCTGTGACTTCTTTAGCACTCATTTGAGGTTTTTCATCGTATGTTTTTACTTTAGGACTTGGAATTAAAATTCTTGTTTCATTGCATTCTAATTCTTCTTTTCCCCCATTAAAGAAAAAGGTTACATGAGCGTATTTTTCTGTTTCAGCTGTGTGAAGTTGGCTTAAATTTGCATTAGCTATCACAGAAGCTAAAGTATTATTTAATTCTTCTTTTTCAAACATCACAGGTAGTTTAAAACTCTCATCATACAAACTCATAGTAATGGCATTTTTTATAAGCACTTCTTTTGGAAATTCATTAAAGCTTTCTTGGGTTAAAGAAGCGACTAATTGACGCATTCTATCATTTCTAAAATTGATAAAAATCACACCATCTTCAGCCTTAATTCCATCAAAGTTTTGACTAATAACTGGGGTTAAAAACTCATCTGTGATATTTTCATCATAGTTTTTTTGTATAAATTGCATAAAATCATCACACTTTGGTGCCTTAGCAAATAAAGCATCATAATAAGACTTAACCCTATCATAGCGCTTATCTCTATCCATAGCATAAAATCTTCCCGATAAAGAAGCAAAATTAACCCCTTCTTTTTCGCAAAATTCCTGTAAAGATTTTATAAATTCTAAACCCGAATTTGGAGGACAATCCCTACCATCACTAATTGCATGTGCAAAAACTTCTTTATTTTCTTGCTTACAAATTTTTAAAAGTGCATTAAAATGTGTATGCATAGAATGCACCCCGCCATCACTATAAAGCCCTATAATATGCGCTCTTTTGCATTTTTGCAACAATTCTTTTAAAGCCTTATTGTCTTTTAAAGTGTCATTTTCTATGGCTTTATTTATCTTGACTAAATTTTGATAGATTATGCGTCCACTACCTATACACATATGCCCTACTTCGCTATTACCCATTTGACCTTCAGGTAAGCCAACTGCCAAGCCACTTGTTTTTATCAAAACATTAGGGGTATTTTCAAAAAGCTTATCATAAGTTGGCTTTTTAGCATGAAAAAAAGCATTATAGTTTGAATTTGTATTATGTCCTATACCATCTGTGATTATCAAAATACATTTTTGACTCATTTTTTACTCTTTTTTATAATTTATTTATGTGATTTTACTAAAATTATGCTTTTAAAAAACAAATACAAGGTTAAAATTTTGTTTTATCTTACAGAATATACAAATTATATGTTTTTTTCTTATATTAGCGTGCGTGCTGGTTTTGCATTTTTTATTGCTTTGTTTTTGAGTTTGTATTTAATGCCAAAATTTATCAAATGGGCTCAAAACAAAAAAGCAAATCAACCTATTTATGAATACGCTCCACAATCACACCAAGCTAAATCTCATACCCCTACTATGGGTGGGCTTGTTTTTATCTTTGCTACTATCATAGCAAGTGTTTTAAGTGCTGATTTAAATAATAGTTTTGTAATCGTTGGATTATTATGTTTAGTATTATTTTGCACTATAGGCTTAGTTGATGATTTGGGGAAAATTTTAAAAAAAGACAATCACGCAGGATTAAGCCCAAAAATGAAACTTCTAGGACAATTTAGCGCTGCTTTTATTTGTGTTGGATTATTATATTTATTTGATATAAATACTGAATTTTATTTACCTTTTTACAAACATGCTATTTTTGATGGTGGTATGTTTATGTTGTTTTTATGGATTTTAGTTATTGTATCAAGCTCTAATGCTGTAAATTTAACCGATGGGCTTGATGGTCTTGCAACCGTGCCTTCTATATTTTCTCTTTTAAGTCTTGGTGCTTTTTTGTATTTAAGTGGAAATGCTATTTATAGTTCTTATTTATTCTTACCTAAAATTCAAGGTCTAGGAGAACTTGTGGTATTAAGCGCGGCTTTAGTTGGTGCGCTTATGGGATTTTTGTGGTATAACTGCTATCCTGCACAAGTTTTTATGGGAGATAGTGGGAGTTTAAGCATAGGGGCGTTTTTAGGCTATCTTGGTATAGTAAGTAAAAATGAAATTTTGCTTTTGCTTATAGGTTTTGTATTTGTTTTAGAAACTATTTCAGTGATTTTACAAGTAGGAAGTTTTAAAATCTTTAATAAAAGAGTATTTAAAATGGCACCTATTCATCATCATTTTGAAAAAATAGGCTGGGTGGAAAATAAAATCATCGTGCGTTTTTGGATGATAGCCTTACTTGCAAATATCATTGCATTAATTAGTATAAAGTTAAGATAATGAAAATTTCACTTTTTGGATACGGAAAAACAACTAAAGCTTTTGCGCAGCGTTTTGGAAATTGCGATATTTATGATGATCATTTTGCAAGTATAAGTAAAGATGAATTTAACAATACACTTTTACCGCCTTGTGAATTTAATCCTTTAAAAAGTGACTTAGAAATTCCAAGTCCTGGCTTTCCAAATGATCATTCTCTCATACGGCAAGCAAAAAATTTAAGCAGTGAGTATGATTTTTTTTATGATGGCATGCCAAAAAGTGTTTGGATAAGCGGAACAAATGGCAAAACCACCACCACCCAAATGACACATCATCTTTTAAAACACATCAATGCACAAATGGGAGCAAACATAGGAACTCCTTTAGTACAAATGGATATTAGTGCTAAATTATGGATTTTAGAAAGTTCATCTTTTTCGCTTTTTTACACCAAAGTAGCTAAACCTGAAATTTATGCACTTTTACCTATCACGCCCGATCATCTTTCTTGGCACAAAAGCTTTGAAAATTATGAGCAAGCCAAGCTTAGCGTGCTTGAAAGAATGAATGAAAATGATGTGGTAATTTTACCTAAAAAATATGAGGCTTATCCAACTCATGCTTATGTTATAAGCTATGAAGATGAGCAAGATTTAGCTAAAAAAATGCAAATTGATTTAGAAAAAATTCATTTTAAAACCCCATTTTTGCTTGATGCTCTTATTGCCTTAAGTATAGAAAAAATCATACTAGATCGTTGCTCTTATGAGCTTTTAAACGAGTTTAAGATAGAAAAAAACAAACTTGAAGAAATATTTGATCATAAAAATAGACTTTGGGTAAATGATACTAAAGCAACTAATCTTGATGCTAGTTTAGCTGCTCTTAAACGCTATAAGGATAAAAAAATTCATCTTATCATAGGTGGGGATGATAAGGGAGTGGATTTAAGCGCTTTATTTGTTTTTATGAAAGAGCTTGATATAGAGCTTTATGCCATAGGAAAAAGCACCAATAAAATACTTGATTATGCTAAAAATGCTAATTTAAAAGCACATTTTTGTGAGTTTTTACCTAAAGCGGTAGAAAAAATCAATCAAAACTTAACTAATGATGAAGTAGCCCTACTAAGCCCTGCTTGTGCAAGCTTAGATCAGTTTAAGTCTTATGAAGAAAGAGGAGAACTTTTTAAAAAATGTATTCAAGAATTAAGCTAAATCTTTTTGAATGCAAAATTTTAAAAACTCACATAAATTTATAAATTTATTGCTTGGTTCTTTATTTTTATGATAAATCAAGCAAAGCTCTCTTGAAATTTTAAAATTTTTTAATCTTACTTCAAATAAACTTTTAGCTTCGAGCTCTTCTTTAACACTAAATTTAGGTAAAACTGCTAAAAATTTACCTTTTTTAGTCAACTCTTTTATCATAGCAGTTGAGTTTAACTCATAAACCAAATTAAGCTTTACATCTTTAGGCAAAGCATTTAAAAACACTTCTTTTGCACCTGAACCTTGCTCACGACTTAGCCATTTAAAATCCTTTAATTCATCTATGAAAAATTCTTTTTTGAAGTCATTTTTACTCACCACAATAAGCTCATCATCACAAATTTTAATCTTTTTTATATCCTTATCTTTGCAAATACCTTCAATTAAACCTATATCGATTTCTTTATCTAAAATATCTTTGATGATATTTTGACTATTATCCAAAGACAAATTTAACTTGATATTTTCCGCCTTTTGATCTAAAAAAGTTCCTAGTAAATAAGTGCCTACATTTTGACTAACTTTCATACTTATTTCATAGCTTTGATCATCTTGCATTGCTTTTTCTATGCGTTCAAATTCTAAAATCAAAGGAGTAATTTGTTTTAAAAAAACCTTTCCTTTTTCATTTAAGCTTAAAAATTTAGCATTTCTATCAAAAAGCTTGGTGTTTAAACTTTTTTCAAGTTCAAATATAGCTAAAGACAAAGCAGATTGAGTTATATTTAATTCTTTAGTACAAGCTCTTAAATTTAAATTTCTACACAAGGCTTGAAAATATTTTATTTGTTTAAAAGTCATAAGCACTCTTTTGATAAATATTTTTAATCATTATATCAAATAAAATTAATTTTACTTATCACAAAAAAATCATTAAGATTACAAAAAACAAAAAAAGGAAAAATTCATGCATAAAAATATATATAAACATAGAAAATTTGAAGCTTTTTTACTGCTTTTTACTCTTGCTTTTTGTGCTTTTGCTATTTCTGAGCTTAATTTTTTTAAAAATCTTGGAATTTCAGCTTTAATCATAGCCGTGATTTTAGGAGCTTTAATAGGAAATTTAGCTCATCAAAATGCAAATTTACTCAAAAAATCAGGAGTTTTAGGCATAGCAACAAAAGAAATTTTAAGACTTGGAATTATACTTTATGGTTTTAGAATTACTTTTAATGATTTAGAAAAAGTTGGATTAAATGGGATTTTGCTAGCATTTTTAGTGGTATTTTCTACCTTTTTTATAGGGCTTTTGTTAGGAAAATTATTCAAACTTGATCTTAAAGAAAGCATACTTATAAGTAGTGGCTCAAGCATTTGTGGAGCAGCTGCTGTGATGGCTAGTGAAAGCATTGTTAAAGGTGGCTCTGCTAAAGTTGGCGTAGCAGTTTGCACTGTGGTTGTGTTTGGAACTTTAGGGATGTTTTTATATCCTTTGGCTTGGAATTTAGGTTGGTTTGATTTTTTTAATTTAAAGCAAATGGGGTATTTCATGGGAGCAAGCTTGCATGAAGTTGCACATGCTGTTGCAGCAGGTGAAGCTGTAAAAGCAGGAGATGGTGCTGTCATAGAAAAAATGATGCGTGTTTTAATGCTAGTGCCTTTTTTGATTTTCTTAAGTCTTTTTTCATTGAAATTTCTAAGTAAAAATAATGAAAAAATCTCCATTAAAGCAAATATTCCTTATTTTGCTTTGTGGTTTTTATTTGCATGCGGTATTAGCTCACTTGAAATATTAAATACAGATTTTGCGCTTAACTATATAAAACCAAGCATACAAACTATAGACACACTTTTGCTTTCTATGGCTATGGTAGCTTTAGGAGTAAATATCCATAAAAATGTTTTAAAAAATGCAGGTTTTAAACCATTTTTAATGGCATTTTTTCTTTTTATATGGTTAATCTTTATATCAATTAGTTTTATTTTATTATTAAATTTATAAATACATGAAAATTCTTCATGTATTTATTTTATAATCTTTAATCAAAATAGATTAATGTTAGCGAATTAACAATAAAGGTTTTTTAGCCTTAGTTAAAATATCATTTGTCAAACTACCAAATAAAATACTTTTTACCCAGTGATGTGAGTAAGCCCCCATAATCAATAAATCTATATCATTTTGCTCACCAAAATCAAATAAAGCTTGAGTAATCTCTCCACTTAAATGCTGTGTTTGCACATTTAAATTTGCTTCTTTAAAAATTTGACCTACTTGAGCTAATAACTCACAAGAAGCTTTTTCATCTTTAGAAACATTTACTACATAACGCTTTGCTTCTTTAAAAATAGGTCTTTTAATGGCTTGTTCTATGGCCTTTTTAGCTAAATTACTCCCATCATAAGCCATCATTACACTTTTAATCTCTTTAAAAGCAGAATTTACAAGCAAAATAGGCACATTTAAAGCTCTTACTAATTCTTCTGTATGAATACCTATTTTGTTTTTCTTACCTCCGCCTTTTAAACCTGCTATGGCTAATCTTATTTGATCATTGTATTCTTTTAAAACCTCTTCTAAATCTCCATCTCTTTGCACACTAAAGCATTCTTTTACGCCTTGTTCTTTTGCGTAAGCACAAAATTCTTCTAAAATTCTTTGCCCTTTTTTGCAAAGATTTTCATTTTTTTGACTTTGCTCTTCTACTAAATCTTCAATCACACATCCACTAGCGCCTATGCCAAAACTACAAGCTAATTCAGCATTAGTAAAATTTGGTTCTATAGTATATAAAAACATTAAAGGCAAATCTAGCTTTTTAGCTAAATACACCCCATAATGCAAACTTTCCCTACAAGGCTCTAAAACATCTACACAAACTAGAATTTTTTCCATTTAATATCCTTTTGTAGTATCAATCTTGCGCTTTTTGCGCTATTAAAACACCTTCTATGATTTTTTTAATATCTCCATCTAAGATATTATCAACCTGTGAAAAAGCTTCATTTGAGCGTGTATCTTTAACTTGTTGATAAGGAAAAAGTACATAAGAACGGATTTGATGACCCCAACCTATCTCACTTTTTTCGCTTGAATTTGCTTCATCTTGTTGTTTCATAAGCTCAAGCTCATAAAGGCGTGATTTTAACATTTTAAAGGCTGTGGCTTTGTTTTTGTGTTGGCTTCTATCGTTTTGACATTGCACTACTATACCACTTGGCATATGAGTTATGCGCACTGCTGATTCAGTTTTATTAACATGCTGTCCACCCGCTCCGCTTGCTCTATAATAATCAATCCTTATATCTTTTTCTTCAATTTCTATTTCAATATCATCATCAAGTTCAGGTGAAACCATCACACTAGAAAAACTCGTATGGCGACGCCCTGCACTATCAAATGGAGAAGTTCTTACTAAACGATGAATGCCATTTTCAGCTTTTAAATACCCATAAGCATTTTCACCTTTTACTAAAAAGCTAACATCTTTAAGCCCTGCTTCTTCGCCTTCTTGAAAGTCAAGTGTTTCCACTTTAAAACCTTCTCTTTCACAAAATCTCAAATACATCCTATAAAGCATGCTAGCCCAGTCATTACTCTCCGTTCCACCTGCTCCTGGGTGAATAGAAACTATGGCATTTTTACCATCATTTTCTCCACTTAAAAGCATAGAAATTTCAAGATTTACAATAAGATCTTCTAGCTTGTTTGCATCTTCAAATAAAGCTTCTATAGTATCTAAGTCATTTTCACTATTAGCAAGATCAAAAAGCTCGCTTGCATCATTTAAAGCATTATTTGCATTTTCATAATTTTTAAGTAAATTTGAAATTTTAGTTTTTTCTTTACCTATAACGCCTGCTTGTTTTACATCACTCCAAAAAGAAGGGGAATTTTCTAAATTTTCTATTTCTTTTAATCTTGTTTTTATCTCTTCAGGCTTAATAATAGAAGCGATATTTCCAACTTTGTTTTTTAATTTTTTTAAAAGTTCGCTGTATTCGTAATTATCCATAAAAATTTTCTTTCTAATTTTGATATAATTTAATCTTATAATTTTAGCAAAAAATAAAACATTTAAAGTGAGAAATATGCCAAAACTTTTTTTAATATCTTTAGGTTGTAATAAAAATTTAGTTGATAGCGAAATCATGCTTGGAAGATTAAGTGATTATGAAATTTGTGATGAGCCAAGCTTAGCTGATGTTTTGATTGTAAATACCTGTGGCTTTATAGATAGTGCTAAAAAAGAAAGCATAAATGCGATTTTAGACTTACACGAGCAAAGAAAAAAAGATTCATTGTTAGTTGTAACAGGATGTTTAATGCAACGCTACCGCGAGGAATTAATGAAAGAACTACCTGAAGTTGATCTTTTTACCGGTGTGGGAGATTATGAAAAAATTGATGAAATGATACTTAAAAAAACTAATCTTTTTTCAAATTCTACTTACTTGCAAGATAAAAATACCAATCGTGTAATCACAGGATCAAACTATCATGCTTTTATCAAAATAGCTGAAGGGTGCAATCAAAAATGTTCATTTTGCGCTATACCAAGTTTTAAAGGCAAACTTAAATCAAGAAGCTTAGAAAGTATTATAAATGAAGTAAAAGAGCTTGTTAAAAAAGGCTATAAAGACTTTTCTTTTATTGCTCAAGATACAAGTTCGTATTTGTTTGATCAAGGTCAAAAAGATGGACTTTTAAAGCTTATTGAAGCTATAGAAAATATCCAAGGTGTAAAGGCTGCTAGAATTTTATATCTATATCCAACAAGTATTAGCAAAGAAGTGATAGAAAAAATCATTCAATCAAAAGTTTTTGTAAATTATTTTGATATGCCTTTACAACACATCAGTGATAATATGCTTAAAATCATGAAACGCGGAGCTAACAAAGCTAAATTAATCGAGCTTTTAAATTTAATGAAACAAGCCCCAAATTCATTTTTACGCACAGGTTTTATAGTAGGACACCCAGGAGAGAGTGATGAGGACTTTGAAGAATTATGCGCTTTTATAAAAGAATTTGGTTTTGATAGAATTAGTGTTTTTGCTTATTCTAAAGAAGAAGATACCGCAGCTTTTGAAATGGAACAAATTCCTAATAAAATCATCAATGCAAGATTAAAAGTGATAGAAAAAATTGTTGATGAGTGTATAGAAAAAAGCTTTAATCAACAAGTTGGTAAAAAAACCTTAGCATTTTGTGAAGGTCAAAGCTCTGAAGGAGAATTTTTCATCGGTGCAAAAGATTTGCGTTGGGATAGAAATATTGATGGAGAAATTCTCATCAATGAAAGTGATTGTGGAGATTTAGAAATGGGCGAGCTTTATGAGTGTGAAATCACGCAGAGCTTAGATAAAAAACTCATTGCAAAAGCCTTAAGAAAGTTTGATGATTGATAGCAAATATTTAAATCATTTAAAGCAAGGGAAAAATCTTTTAGCATTTTCTCACGGGAGTGATTCTAGTGCTTTATTTTTCATGCTTTTAGAAAAAAATATAGATTTTGATCTTGCTTTTATAAACTACAAAACTCGCAAAAATAGCGATAAAGAAGAGCAAAGTGCTAAAGAATTAGCCAAGTATTTTCATAAAAAAATTTACATCAAAACCGCACCCAAGATAACAAAAAATTTCGAAGCCCATGCAAGAGCTTTGCGTTATGAATTTTTTGAAGAACTTTGCAAAAACCACTCTTATGATAATCTTTTACTAGCTCATCATTTAAATGATAAACTAGAATGGTTTTTAATGCAATTTTCCAAAGGCGCAGGACTTAGAGAATTACTTGGTTTTAAAGATATTGAAAAAAGAAAATATTTTACCATCATAAGACCCTTGCTTGAAATTCCAAAAGAAGAAATTTCAAACTACCTAAAAAACAACAATATCGCTTATTTTCATGATGAGAGTAATGACAATGAAAAATATTTTAGAAATTTCATACGCAAAAAATTTGCTAATGAGTTTTTAAAGCTTTATCCAAATGGAGTAAAAAAGAGCTTTAAATACCTAGAAAAAGACTTAAAAGAAGAAAATATTTGTGAATTTAAAAATATTTACATTACTCATAAAGATGAAAGTTTAATCGCAAAATGTTTTAAAAAACTTGGAGTACTTTTAAGTGCTAAACAAAGACAAGAAACTTTAAAAGGCGATGGAGTAATTTCGCATAAAATAGGCATTGTTTACATACAAGAAAAAGTTTTGATTTTTCCTTTTGTAAGTTGTGAGAAAATGCCAAAAGAATTTAAAGAAATTTATAGAAAAGCAAAAATCCCTAAACTCTTAAGAGCATATTTATACACAAAAAATATTGATGTAAAAGAACTTATGCAAGCTCTTTTATGATTTCTTCAAAAAGTTCTTTTACTCTTGTTTCTAAAAAGTCTTTAAATTCAGCACTTGTAGCTTCAGCACGCATGATAAGATATGGACTTGTATTAGAAGCACGCAAAAGCGCCCAGCCTTCTTTAAAGGTAATTCTAACTCCGTCAATTTCATTACAATCAAGCACATTTTCAAAAGCATTTGCTTTTACTTTTTCTTTAAATTTTTCTATGATTTGAAATTTATTTTCTTCACTAACCTTAAGCTTAATCTCTTCACTTGCATAAAGTTTTGGTAATTCTTTAACTAATTTTTCTATATCAAAACCATTTACTAAAAGCTCTAAAGTTCTTAAAAATGCATAAATTCCATCATCATAACCAAAATATCTATCTTTAAAGAAAATATGCCCACTAAGCTCTGCTGCTATATCGATATTTTGCTCTTTCATCATTTTTTTAATATTAGAATGTCCAGTCTTACCCATCATGATAAAACCAAATTTAGCTACCTCATCAAAAAGGTTTTTAGAGCATTTTACTTCACCTAAAACTCTAGGATTTTTTATATTTTTAGCAAATAAATAGCAAAGCTCATCGCCCTTAAATACATAGTCTTTACTTGCTACTACTAAACGATCCCCATCTCCGTCAAAAGCAAAGCCCATTTTTGCATTTTCATTTTCTTTTAGCGCAACTTGCAATGCGTGTAAATTTTCAAGCTCTGTTGGATCGGGCGCGTGATTTTGGAAATTTCCATCAGGATTTTCAAATAAAATTTGTGCATTAAGATTTAATTTTTCCACCAAAGGCTTTATAATCACTCCAGTAGCTCCATTTGCACAATCAATAATGATTTTTTCTTTATAGCCCTTAAGATGTGAAAAATGTTTAGCTAAAAAGTCTATGTATAAGCTTTTAATATCATAATTTTCATATCTTAAATCATCATTGATTTCAAGTTCTAAATACTCTTGCACTTTTAAAGAAAGCTTTTTCAAATCAGCACCAAAAAAACTTTCTTTATTAATCGTTATTTTAAAGCCATTGTATTCTTTTGGATTATGCGAACCTGTTATCATGATATTTGCATCAAAAATATCATCAAAAAATAAACTAAAATACCCCATAGGAGTTGGTGCTAAGCCTATATTGAAAACTTGCATATTAGCTTTATTTAAACCGCTGATTAAATAGTTAAAAAGTTCATTTGCACTATATCTTGCATCATAGCCTACGCTTACTTTCTCACAACCCCTTGATTTCATTTCTAAACCCAAAGCATAGCCTATAGCTTTTACACTTTTTTCATTTAACTCACTTGGGTAAAGCCCTCTTATATCATACTCTCTAAAAATCAAATCTAACATTTTAATCCTTTTGTCTTCTAAGTTCTAATTTTGCTTGTTTTAAACTTTCTTCTATGTTTTCATTTTTGCTTGATAAACAAAGTTTAATTTCTAACTTTACATTTTGTTCTTTAAATTCAAAACAATATTTTTGCATAAAATTTTCAAGCATTTGAAGCTTGCTTTGCACAAAGGCTATATTTTCATTTTCAAATACAATAATAAAATAATCCTTATCATCTTTAAAAACCCTAGCATGTAAAGCTTTTTTTAAAATCCTAGCAAATTCATGCATTATAAACTCGCCCATTTTTGAGTCTTTTTGATGATAAATTTCATTGATATTTTTTACTTCAATCAAGGCTAAATGAAAATTTTCAAGTCCTTGGGCATATCTTCTTAAGGCCTTTAAATTTGGCAAATTGGTTAAAGTGTCAAAAAAGGCTATTTTATAAGCTTTATACACTAAAAATCCTATCAACACCAAAGAAGCAAATTCATAATAACCCAAATCAACACTATTGTAAAATAAAAATTGCACGCTCAAGCCCATATAAGCTAGCAAAAAATGAAAATCATTATTTTTAAAATATGAAAATAATAAAAATATCATTCCTACCCAAAATACACAAAAGCTTAACTCACTAATAGGCTTAAAAAATTGCGTTGAAAGGCCGAAAATTTCACTTGTAATGCTTGCATTAAAATTAGTACTTGTGCTAAGTATTAACGCTACAAAACCCATAAAGGCTAAATACGCAAATTTAATAAAATTAATTCTTTCAAAAACAAGCTTACTATCTTGCAAAAACACAAAAAGCACAAAAGAAAAAGGTAAAAATACCGAGATAAACAAATGCGCTTGATATTCACTTGCCACTAAAGATAAAGCCCTAGCACATAAAATCAACAAAAGCAAGAAAAAAATCTTATTTTGCTTAAAAAAATAAGCTAAAAATAAAGCTAAAAATTCCAAAACAAAACTAAAAGAAGGTAAAAAAGATAATAAAACTAAACTCAATCAAATAACCTTAATTTAAAAATAATTTTAAAAATTATACAACAATTTTGAATTATTTTTTTAATACATATTATAAGTAAAATAAAAATAGAAATTAAAATAAATATGCCTGAAATATGCTTAGTAAAAAATAATGTAATTTATCTTAGATAGTTAAATTTCAAAGCAACAAATGATAACACGAAAAAACTTTTAAAATAAAACTTTATGAAATTAAAAAGCTAATAAATATATTAAAATCATTAAATTGTTTTTATTTAAATTTTGCAATTTCATCTTGTATGGTTTGATTTATCTCAAGTAGCTCTTCATAATTTTTTTTATTTTTTTCCAAAAGTTCATCAAATTTAAAGCCAAGCATAACGATGCGATATAAATTAGGTTTGTATTTTCTCCAATTATACAAAGTGCTAACATCAATATCTAATTCATATGCCATATCGCGTTTGCTCTTTTTTGCCATAAGCTACCCTAAATTTTTAAATACTTATGGGCTGATTTTACATTAAAAATTCTTTATTAAAAACAATTGAAATATTCTATGTTTTATTTAATTAATATTGATTATTTCAATATTAATTAAGCTAAATTGTGGAATAATTTAATATCATTTTTTAAAAAGGAGTTTTTTTGTGGATAAAGTGGATTCGATAGCAAACATTGCGTGGGCTATTGGTGGTGATTATGAATTAGATTTAATTGAACAAAAGCTTGGAAAATTTTCTAGCGAACAATTAAAGCAATTTGATAGTAGAATAGATAAACTAAATTTAAAAGAAGCACCAAAATTACGATTTTTAACATTTTTTTCGGTGCTTTTGGAATTGCTAGATTTATGACTGGGCGAAAAGTTGCAGGTTGGATAAGAATATTTCTTTTGGTTGCTATACTTATTCTTCCACGGATTGTGTTTAATGGACTCCAAAGTGAATTCGCAGGGATTGCATTTGTATTTGGAGGTGCAATTTTAATCGGTTTAAAAATCTTAATTATAATTTTATGGATTTGGGATATTACAAGAGCTGATGATTTGGCTTATAGTTATAATTTTGTATCAAATTATGGATTTGATACAAAATATAGAAAATGAAGATAAACAAGAATAAATAATGATGAATTTTAACGCGTTAATTACACTTCAAGGTGCAGCTAACACAGGAAAAACTGCAAGCATTTCTCGTGCATTTTTACGTACCTTAGAAAAGAAGCCTTTAATAAGATATTTTAAATATTATGAAAAAGGAGATTTTATAGCCGTAGTAGAATTTAAAGATCAATATGTGTCTTTTTGCTCAGCTGGTGATGATTTGGAACTTGTAAATAAATTTGAGCTCTTAAATAAGGAAGCTTTGGAGCAAGGTGTAAAGTGCTTCGATGTTTTTTATAGTTGCATATCGCACAAGGGGTAAAACTTGTGAAATTATAAAACAATACTTAGAGCAAAATACTCAAGCGAGAGTTAAAGAGTTTAAAAGCCTAACTAAGAGTGAGTTTTATGAGGAAAATGGGAAATTTTTACAGACAAAAATGGAGAAATATGTAGAGCAGTGTTCTGAAGAGCTTTACAAAACGATTAAATCTTTTCTTTAGTATGATATTTTAGGTTTGACTTGATTCAAGCCCTTCTTCATTCAAAAGTTTTTCGCTACAATATCTAGAAAATTCTTAAGGAAAATTATGGTAGAAGTAAAAAATCTCACTATGCGTTTTGCAAATCAACTTTTATTTGAAGATGTAAATTTAAAATTAAACCGTGGTGAAAGATATGGACTTATAGGTGCAAATGGCGCAGGAAAATCAACCTTTTTAAAAATTCTCTCAGGTGAAATAGAATCAAGCAGTGGAGAAATTTGCATAGATCCAAATTTAAAAATCGCAGTGTTAGGACAAGATCAATTTGCTTTTGAAAACTACACTATCAAAGATGCGGTAATGTGTGCAAATAAAAGATTATATGATGCACTAAAAGAAAAAGAAAAACTTTATATGAGTGAAGAATTTACTGATGAAATCAATGATAGATTAAGCGAGCTTGAAATCATAACAGCAGAAGAAGATCCAAACTATGATTGCGAACTTAGATGTGAAAAAATTCTTAGCTCTTTAAATATTAAAGATTTTAATGCTCTCATGAGTACTTTACAAAGTGCGGATAAATTTAAAGTTTTATTAGCTCAAGTATTATTTTTAGGTGCTGATGTATTATTTTTAGATGAACCTACAAACAACCTTGACTTAGAAGCTATTTCTTGGCTTGAAAATGAACTTTTAAGACATGAGGGAACTTTAGTAGTAATTAGCCATGATAGACATTTTCTAAATAAAGTTTGTACAAGAATTTTAGATGTGGATTTTAAACAAATACGCGATTTTGCTGGAAATTATGATGATTGGTATATGGCTTCAACCTTACTTGCTAAACAAGCTGAACTCAAACGCGATAAAACTTTAAAAGAAAGAGAAGAATTAGAAAATTTCATACGCCGTTTTAGCGCTAATGCTTCAAAAGCCAAACAAGCTACAAGCAGGGCTAAAGCTTTAGAAAAACTTGAACTTGAAGAGATTAAAACTTCAAGTAGGCGTGATCCTAGTATAATTTTTAGAACAAATAGAGAAATAGGAAATGAAGTTTTAGAATTAAAAGGTATTAGCAAAGCTTATGATAAAACTTTATTTGAGAATTTAGAATTAAAATTAGAAAAAGGTGATAAAATAGCCTTAATCGGAGCAAATGGTGTTGGAAAAAGCACTTTAGCTAAAATCATTGCATCAAAATTAGAACCTGATAGTGGCCACATCCACCTTGGTGCTACCATAGAAATGGGATATTTTTCACAAGATACGACAAATTTAATCAATGAAAATTTGAAACTTTATGAATGGTTAATGAGTGAAAAATTCAAAGATTTAGATGAAATTCGCAAATGTCTTGGTAGAATGCTCTTTAGCGGAAGTGATCAAGAAAAAATGGCTTCTAGCTTAAGTGGAGGTGAAAAACACCGCTTAATGCTTTCAAGATTAATGTTAGAACGCGGAAATTTCTTGCTTTTAGATGAACCGGATAATCATTTAGATCTTGAAAGTATCATTGCATTAGGTGAAGCCTTGTATAATTTCAAAGGTTGTGTGATATGCATAAGCCACGATAGAGAGCTAATTAGTGCTTTTGCTAATCGTATATGGTTTTTAGAAGATGGGAAATTAACAGACTTTAAAGGAAGTTATGACGAATTTTTAGGAGGTTTAGAATGAATTCGTTTAAGATAAAATATGCAGCTGGTTTTGGACATTTTACTCAAAATCACAGAGGTTTTGGCCCAACTATTTATGTAGAAGAAAGTATTGATTTTCAAAGTGAAAAAGATTATTTTGACTATGTTGAATTTTATGAAAAATTCAGCAAAGAAGATGATACTTATTTTCACATTTCATTTTTAGAAGATCGCCCTTTAACTTCTCAAGAATTAGAAAGTAGAAATGCTTATAGAAAACTAAGAGATGAGCGCTGTAATAAAGCTAGAGAAGAGTTTATCAAAAACAATGAAATAGAAGCTGAATACTACCCAACTCATGGTGATTAAGGAATGATTTTTGCTTGTTTTTTCCTTGTAATATTTTGAAAGGAGAAAACATGCAAGTTAACCATGATAATTTATCGGTTAAAGAGTATGGATATGGTCAAAGTAGTGCCTATAAAAGCACTCAAGGAGCTAATGAAGACTTTATGTCTTTACTTAGTCAAAACAATAGCGAAAATTTAAACGAGCAAAGTATAAAACTTGATGAGCTTTTTTCAAAAGCCATGAGTCAAGATCAATTTAGCACAGGAATTTTTAGCTCAAATATGTCAAATATTTATAATTATCGTTTTAGAGGACAAAACGAAACTCCTATGCAAGCTAATATAGAAGAAAAACAAGAGCCACAAAAAGATATGGTAAAAGATCTTTTAAATTCTTTATGAAAATGAAGTAAGCAAACGCTTACTTCCAAATAAGTCCACTAAATTCAAACTCTTTTGCAAATTTTTTAAATTCCTCTTCTTCTTTTGTATTAACACTTAAAATCAATTCAACATTTTCTTGAAATTTTTTTTCATAAGAAATGTTATTTTTATTTAAAAAATGCTCAAATCTTGCATAAAGATAAAAAGGAATGTTTAAACTTAAAATATTTTTAGCTTCAAATTCTAAAAGCATTGCATTTAAAATAGCTTCATTTGTAGCTTCACTATAAGCTCTTACAAGACCACCTGTACCAAGTTTAATCCCTCCAAAATAACGCACCACAATCACCGCACAATTAACAAGCAAAGCCCCTCTTAAGACATTCAAACAAGGCATAGCAGAAGTTCCTTTTGGCTCACCATCATCACTTTTATCTTCTATGATTTGATCAAATTCGTTTAAATACCTATAAGCATATACAAAATGCACGGCTTTTAAATGCTCATTTCTTAGCTTTTGCATTAAAGTTTGAAAATCTTCAAAAGGACATAAAAACGACAAAAAAGTTGATTTTTTGATTTCTATTTTTGCTTGATAAATTTGATCAATGGTTTTCATATTTTCCTTAATTTAGCTATAATATTTAAATAAAATTATAATCAAAACAACTTATAAAAATTTAAGGATAAACTATGCTTCAAACTTGTATTTTTCCTGCAGCAGGTTATGGTACTAGATTTTTACCTGCTACAAAAACCCTACCTAAAGAAATGCTACCTATACTAACTAAGCCTTTAATTCATTATGGTGTAGATGAGGCTTTAGAAGCTGGTATGGAAACCATGGGCTTTGTTACAGGGCGTGGAAAAAGGGCTTTGGAGGATTATTTTGATATTTCTTATGAACTTGAACACCAAATCGCAGGTACTAAAAAAGAATACCTTTTAAGTGAAATAAGAACACTCATAGATCGCTGCACTTTTACTTTTACAAGACAAAATGAAATGAAAGGCTTAGGGGATGCGGTTTTAAAAGCAAAGCCTTTAGTGCAAGATGAAGCTTTTGGAGTTATTTTAGCAGATGATTTATGTGTAAATGAAGATGGGGTAAATGTCTTAGCTCAAATGGTAAAAATTTATGAAAAATACCGCTGCTCTGTTATAGCTGTGATGGAAGTTGAAGCTGATCAAGTTTCAAACTATGGGGTTATAGCAGGAAATGCTGTGGAAGAGGATTTGATCATGGTAAATTCTATGGTAGAAAAACCTGATCCAAAAGATGCTCCAAGCAACTTAGCTATCATAGGAAGATACATTCTAACGCCTGATATTTTTGGTATTTTAGAAAATACTAAAGCAGGTAAAAACGGAGAAATTCAACTAACTGATGCATTACTTTCACAAGCAACTAATAATATGGTTTTAGCTTATAAATTTAAAGGAAAAAGGTTTGATTGTGGAAGCGTAGAAGGCTTTGTTGAGGCGACAAATTATTTTTATGAGAAAAGTAAAAATGCTAAATAATACTTTATTTTTTAAAACCCAAGATTTTAAAAAAATTACCGCTTATGCAAATAGAATGAATGATGAGTTAGAAAGTGGTGATATAGGGTATTATCACTTAGTAGATACAAGCTTTGATTTAATCAAAGAAAGTAAAGAATTTATCGCAACTAAACCTCATATAGAAAATATCGTTTTAGTAGGCATGGGTGGGTCAAGTTGCGGGGTTAAAGCTTTAAAAGAGCTTTTATTTGATCAAGTAGAAGAAAAAAAACTTTTCATTATAGATAATACTTCCTCACATACTTTTACCCAAACTATGCAAAAAATAAATCCCCAAAAAACACTTTTCATCATAGCAAGCAAATCAGGCACAACTATAGAAGTGATTTCTTTATTTAAACTCATCATTGCTCATTTTGATTTTAAAAATGAAAATTTACACAAAAATTTTGTGTTTATTACTGATTTTGAGTCAAAACTTCACAAGCTAGGAGAAGAATTAAACATAAAATGCTTTTTTATACCTAAAAATGTCGGTGGTAGATTTAGTGTTTTATCTGCCATTGGTATTGTTCCTTTGAGCTTTTGTGGCTATGATACTAAAGCCTTATTAGAAGGTGCAAAAGCTTGTTATGTGGATTTTTTTGAGAAAAAATGTGATCAAATTTTACAAAAGGCTTATCATTACTGCACACATAAAAGTGCACATATTAATGTGCTTTTTTCTTATGGGGATGCTTTTAAAGGTTTTAATGAATGGTATATTCAACTAATTGCTGAAAGTCTAGGTAAAAAACAAGGCTTTAAACGCATAGGTTTAACTCCTATTGCTTTAATTGGTGCTAGAGATCAGCATAGCTTTTTACAACTTATCATGGATGGACCCAAAGATAAAACTGTTACTTTTTTAAAAATCAAAGATAGTCAAAAATCTCCTAGTATCCCAAATATAAGCTTTAATCATTTACAAAATTGTGATTTTACTAATGAAGTTAATTTACATAATCTTTTAAACGCGCAATGCGATGCAACCATGCATGCATTAATTGCTGAAAATTTAAGTGTTGATGTAATAGAACTTGAGAAATTAGATGCTTATCACTGTGGGTATTTGATGTATTATTATGAGTTATTTACTTCTGCATGTGGCATTATGCTTGGAATTAACACTTATGATCAACCTGGCGTAGAGGTGGGAAAATTAATACTCAAAAATATATTAAGTAAATAAATTTGCTTTATTGTAAAAAAAGAGTATAATGAAAATATAATAATTATTAACATTAAAAATTATTAGATAATAATAATTATTATTTAAGAATTTTATGTTATAATTTTAAAAATAAAAAAAGGAGATAACATGTCAGTAACAAAACAATTATTACAATTACAAGCAGATGCTCATCATTTATGGGTTAAATTTCATAATTATCATTGGAATGTAAAAGGTTTACAGTTTTTTTCAATTCATGAATATACAGAAAAAGCTTATGAAGAAATGGCAGAACTTTTTGATGATTGCGCTGAAAGAGTTTTACAACTTGGAGAAAAAGCTATTACTTGCCAAAAAGTTTTAATGGAAAATGCAAAAAGCCCAAAACTAGAAAATGGTAAAGATTGCTTTACTCCTGTAGAAGTTTTAGAATTTATTAGAGAAGATTATAAATATCTTTTAGCTGAATTTAAAAAATTAAATGAAGAAGCTGAAAAAGCAAGCGATACTACAACTGCAGCATTTGCTCAAGAAAATATCGCAAAATATGAAAAAGTTCTTTGGATGCTTAATTCAACTATCCAAAATACTTGCTCTATGTAAGAATTTATAATGTTTTTTGACTTACAAAGCTTTATTGCTTTAAGTCAAAAAACAAATTTAACTTCCCAAGAGAAACTACTCTTATAAAATTCCAAGTTCGCTTAAGTACTGTTTTATAATTATAGTTTATAGCAACTCAATGTATTTTTAAACAAAAATATATCATTGAAAAATGATCATCACAAAATATTATTTAGATAAGTATTCAGTTCAAGCTTTTATGTAGGAATTTTCACTAAAAAAGCTAAATACTAAAAATCATTTTTACAATATCTATAGTTTAATTTAAAATCTACAACATGAGTTTTAAAATTCTTAACCCATAAGGGCTAAGAATTTAATGTAGATCTTCATTAAGTTTTACAGCCTTTTTATTAAAAGCTGCTATCATCACTCCACTTTGAGAATCTTGTCTAAAATGTAAGCCATTTAATCCTGCTAATTCTAAACCTTTGTATATATCTTTATCAAATTTAAAATCAGGATTGATTTTTTGAAGTTCTTCTTTATTTTTTAAAGCAAATTTAGTCCCTTCTAAAACAGCAATGCCTGCATCAACGATACAATTATCCCCTAAAGGAATTCCTGTAACCGAATTTGCGCCCAAAAGACAAGCTTTACCAATACTAATAGCATTACCACTTGTACCACTTAAAACACCAAGTATAGAAGCACCGCCTCCTACATCGCTACCTTCGCCCACAACAGCTGATGAACTAATACGCCCTTCTACCATACAAGCTCCAGTTGTACCTGCATTAAAATTCACATAAGCAGCCCCTGGCATTATAGTAGTACCTGCAGCTAAAACCGCCCCCATTCTTACTTTAGAACTTTCTAAAATTCTAGTATTATCCTCAGGAATAACATGAGCTAAAAATCTTGGAAATTTATCTACATAATCAATCCTTGGATACCTTCCACTCATTTTTAAATCAATCTCATTTTCTCTTAAAAAGTCTAAATCAATAGGCTTATTATCACTCCATGCAACATTTGGTAAAATCCCAAAAGCACCTGTTAAATTTAAGCTTCTTAAAGGTACTTTTTTATTTGAAAGCAAATAAAGTTTTAAATACACACTTTCTAAGCTTTTTGGTGCTTCATCTTCAAAAATACAAACAAAAGAAAAAGCATTTTCTCTAAAATTTTCCTTTGCTGCTTTGATTGCTTCTATATTTTTATGACCTTGCTCTTGTAAAAATGGCGCAAAGCATTCAAGTGCAAAATCCAAATCTTCTTTAATCAAAGTAGCCACAAACTCACTTTCATTAAAATCAACATCAACCCCTCTTCTAAAAAAAGCTTCAAACATAACAGCTGCAGCGGCATAATTTTGCTCAAAATTAATCACACCAAAATTAGCTTGAAGTTTTTTATTAGGATCAACTTGACTTAGATCAAGTCTTGCTATAGCAAAAGCTTTAGGCTTTTTATAATTAATCCTTTGTTCGATTTGCTTGATTAAATTTAAAAATTCTTCTTTACTTTCTATTGGCATATTTTCCTCCTTATTGCGAGCACGCGCTTTTGCCATTCATTATAGGTTGAATAGCTGAATTATCTACTTTACCTTCTTGATTAACCTTTTCTATAAATTCCCAAATTTTTTCAGCAGCTTGTAAATATCTTTTTGAACTTACACTCTCAGGCATATAAAAACTTACAGGCTTACCGCTATCTCCACCTTCTCTTACACTCATTTCGATAGGAATTTGAGCTAAAACTTCACACTTATAAGCTTTTGCCATTTCTTCTGTGGTGCCTTTACCAAAGATATCATATTCTTTACCATTATCAGGACATAAAAAGCCACTCATATTTTCTATAATACCCGCAACAGGAATGTGCAATTTTTCAAACATATCTAGCGCTCTTTTGCTATCATCTAAAGACACTACTTGAGGAGTACTTACACACACACCCGCACTCACTGGCACGCTTTGAGCTAGGGTAATTTGCGCATCACCTGTTCCTGGAGGCATATCAAGTAATAATACATCAAGTTCAGGCCAAAGCACATCAGCTAAAAGTTGTTCAATCGCTTTCATGATCATAGAGCCACGCCACATTAAACCCTTACCTTCTTCTATCAACACACCCATACTCATCATATAAACTCCATGAGATAAAATAGGACGAATTTTTTGACCTACAATTTCAGGTTTGCTTTTACTCTCACCTAGCATTCTTGGTATATTTGGTCCATAAATATCTGCGTCCAAAAGCCCTACCCTTTTACCCATTTTAGCCAAAGAAATCGCTAAATTTAAAGTTGTAGTACTTTTACCTACCCCACCTTTTCCACTTGAAATCATAAGGAAATTTTTAATTTGCGGAGCGATATTTTTACCACTTCTTGAATTGCTTTTTTCTTCAGGAATTTTTGGCTGTATGATTTCTAAATTAAGCTCTAAATTTAAATCTTTTAAAACATTTGCAATGTTTAGTCTAAGTTCTTGTGCAATTTGAGCATTAGCCGAAACGATTTCAACTACAATATGAGCTTGTTTTTCATTCAAATCAATCTTTTTTACAAAACCAAAACTTACTATATCTTTTTTAAATCCCGGATATATAACTTGTTTTAGTCTTTCTTCGATTTTTTCCTTCAATTTTTCTCCTTGTTGTTTAAAATGATTAATTCTACTAACTTAAATATAAATTTTGGCTTTTATGGTGTATAATATCGTAACATTAATAAAAAATTAAGGTGTAACAAATGTTAGATATTTCCTTGATTATGCTATCAGCAGGGGAGTCATCAAGATTTAATGCTCCAGTAAAAAAGCAGTTTTTAAGACTAGGTGAACATCCATTATGGCTTTATGCAACTAAAAATTTAAGTTCTTTTTACCCTTTTAAACAAGTAATTGTTACTTCTGGTAATATTTCTTATATGAAAAGATTTGCACCTGAGTATCATTTTGTTAAAGGCGGTAATACAAGAGCACAATCATTACTTAATGCTTTAAATTTAGTACAAAGTGAATATGTTTTAGTTAGCGATGTCGCAAGGGTTTTGATTTCTAAAAACCTTTTTAATAATATTATAGAAAATTACGATAAAGCAGATTGTATTACACCTGTTTTAAAAGTAAGCGATACAGCAATTTATGCTCAAGAAGTTATCGACAGAGATAAAATAAAACTCATACAAACCCCTCAACTTTCGCGCACAAGTATGCTCAAAAAAGCTTTAGAGCAAAATGCAAATTTTACCGATGATAGCACAGCAATACAAGCTATTGGTGGTAAGATTTGGTATGTACAAGGTGATGAGTTAGCTAAAAAAATTACCTTTAAAGAAGATTTAAAAAGCTTAAATTTACCAAAACCATCTTGGGAAATTTTTAATGGAAATGGCTTTGATGTGCATGAATTTGGAGAGCAAAGAGTCTTACTTTTAGGCGGAGTAAAAGTACATGAAAATATGGGCTTGAAAGCTCATTCTGATGGAGATGTGCTAGCTCATGCACTAATTGATGCGCTTTTAGGTGCAGCAGGACTTGGAGATATTGGAGAACTTTTTCCAGATAATGATATACAATATAAAAACGCAGATTCTATGCTTTTATTGCAAAATGCTTATACTTTGGTGCAAAATTATGGATTTGAGCTTGTGAATGCTGATATTACAATCATTGCACAAACGCCCAAGATGAAAGATTTTAAAGAAGATATTGCTTTTAATATAGCCAAAATATTAAAAGTAACACCAAATAAAATCAATATCAAAGCCACCACCACAGAGCATTTAGGTTTTGTAGGAAGAAAAGAAGGAATTGCTGTTTTAGTAAGTGCGAATTTAAAATATTTTGATTGGATGAAATTATGAAAGTTTTAATAGTAGAAAATGAATTTTATTTAGCCCAAAGCATAGGTTCAAAACTTAATTCTATAGGTTATGATTGTGATATTATTGCAAATGTTAATGAGCTTGCTCATCATGATTATGAAATCATTTTGCTTTCTACTAGTATGGCTAATTTTGAACATATTGTAGAAATTTTTAAGCATAAAATTATTATTTTACTCATATCTTATATAAGCTCAGATACAGTTTTAGCACCACTAAAAGCCGGTGCGAGTGATTATATACAAAAGCCTTTTATGATAGAAGAATTAACGCGAAAAATCAAACATTTTCAAGAATTTAAGAAAATAAATATTTTAAATCATACTTATCAGTATTATTTAAAACATAAATTTGAGACAGCTAAATTACCAACTTTTGATTATAAAAAATTCAAATTGCCTTTGATTTTAAAAACTAATAATCAAAATTTTGCAGATCATTTTGTATTTAACTATACCAATGAGCATAATGTCGCAAATATTTACATAGATCTTTCACATCAACAAAATTTAGATAAAATCTTTAAAGATAATTATTTATACTATCTTGTAAATTTCCAAACTCTAAAATCATCAGACAAAGAAAAAGTGTTAAACCTTGCTTTAAAAAAAGCTGTTATTATACATACAAGTACAAATGTTGAACATAGTGATTTTCAAATTTTAGAACTAGGCGAGGATGAGAAAAACTTCGAAAGTAATGGAATTTTAACTATTGATGATTATGTTAAACATATTATCATTAGTTATCAAAATGTCTTTCCTGATACAGATTTGTCAAAAAAATTAGGAATTTCTAGAAAATCTTTATGGGAAAAAAGGAAAAAATATGGCATTACAAAGAAAAAATAGTATTACAATCTCAGAAGAAGAATACGAAGTTTTATGTTTTATCAAAGAAGGAGTTTTTGGTTCTTTTACAAAATTAATGAATCAAAAAGAAAGAGATGAAGTTATAGCCACAGGAATGATACATAAACAAAAAATTCCTTATACTCTCACCTTTGCACCTGCAAGTACAAAAGAAAATAATACTGCTTTAGAAAATGCAAAAGTTGGCGATAAAATAGACTTTATTTGCAATGATAAACCCATAGGACATATCATTTTAGAAAGCAAATTTGAAAATGATAAAAATAGCAATGATATTTTTAGACCTAATGCTTGCTTGATACAAGATTTTGGAAAAATTTGTATAAGTGGTGAATTTGAAATTTATCACAATAATATCAAAGCCATTAAAGAAGATTTTGAAAAAATCAAAAAAAGATTAAATCCTTCTAATATCACAGCCATTGTTTCAAGTTTTGATCCTTTTCATAGAGCACATGAGAGAATTTTAAGATGGGCTATAGAACAATCTGATTTAGTGATTATTTTCCTTATAGAATCCTATGAAAACAACGGATTGAGCTTAAAACTCAAAAAGCGTTGTTTTGATGTTTTTGCGCAAAATTACTTACCATCTTCTAGGGTTTTACTCATACCTTTACATAATATCAAAATTTTTGCCTCGCATTTAAACCCTGTGCTTGAGTGTGCTTTGGCTAAAAGTTTTGATTGCAATAAACTTTTTGTAGGACAAAATCATGCAGGACTTGGGATGTATTTTAATCAAAACAGAACCTTTACCGTGCTTGATGATTTTGCAAAAGATTATAATATAGAAGTTACCATACTTCCTGAATTTGTATTTTGTGATGAATGTAAAATGGTAGTAAGTACCAAATCATGTCCCCATGGAGCTCATCATCATATGAAATACCATGGTGATTCTTTAAAAAATTTACTTAGACTTGGTATCATTCCACCAGCAGTTTTTATAAGAAGAGAAATTTCAGCTTTGATTTTATCTGAGCTTTTCCCAAATCGCTTTCATAATAAACAAAATATCTATAGTAATCTTTTCCCTACACATGGTATTTTAGAGTATCGAAGCGATAAAGAATTTTATGAGCAACTTATAAAACTTCATCAAATGTCATATATGGTGTAATCATGCAAAAATTATTTTTAACTTTTTTTTATTCAGGTAGTGTTAATAAAGCTCCAGGAACTTTTGGCACGATAGCAGCGCTAATCCCTGCTTTTTTTATTTTAAGGTATTTGGGCATAGGAACTTTGATCTTGCTTGCAATTTTACTTTTTTTAATCTCTATAAAAATCATCGATCAATATGAAAAACAAACAGGCATACACGATGATAAGCATATTGTAATAGATGAAGTTGTTGGGGTATTTTTAGCCTTGGCAATTTGCGGACAGAGTGTTTTTACTTTTTTACTTTCTTTCGTTTTATTTAGATTTTTTGATATCACAAAACCTTCTATCATAGGTAAAATTGACAAAAAAACAAAAGATGGTTTGGGTGTAATGCTAGATGATGTTTTAGCAGGAATTTTCGCAGGATTATTTAGTGCAGTGATTTATGGAATTTTACTTAAATTTGATCTTTTATGGTTTGATATAAGCATTATGGAGATATTTTAACTCTATAAAGTGATTTATTCTTTAAATAAATCACTATAATTTTATTAATTTACCAATTTTGATCAAGTTTTCTTTTTACGTCTCTCATGTGTTTAAGTTGTTTTTCTCTATAACATCTTTCCAATTTTCTTTTTGCTTCTTGAGCTGCTTTGTAATTGTAATTATTTTGATAATATTCATAGTCCTTTATTGCACTTTCATAATTTTGCTCTTCAACATAACAATCATCAGGGTTATTAATTAAATAATAACCAAAACTCATACTTGCTAAAACGCATAATATTATAATTTTTTTCATTGACCAACTCCTAACATTAAATTTTCTTGATAACTAAATTGAGCAATAGAATTTTTTATTTCCATTAAGTTTTCTTGTGTTTCTTCTGTAAGAAATTTATAAATATCATCTTTAAAATTTTCCAAACAATTAAATCTAAAATTATTAAACTTCTTATCTTCTATATTTATTAGCGTAATACAAATTTCATTATTTTCAAGATATTTTATCTTCACTTCTTTTGTATTGATCGTGTCAAAAATTCTCTTTCTGTTATTACTGATAATTTTCTTTATCATATTATTACCTCTTTAATTTATCCTATAGGATATATTTAAAAAAATTATATCTTTGTAAAGTTTAATTTCATATTAATCCTATAGGATAAAAAATGGAAGAGGACTTTAGCAATTCTAGCGAAGAAGAAATTTTAAATTTTTATAAAAAAGTATCATCAAATATAAGAAATTTTAGAGAGAAAAAAGGAATTTCTCAGCTTGAACTAGCCTTAGATATAGGTATAAAATCCGTTGCGTTTTATTCAAATTGTGAGTGTAATCGATATGGTAAACATTTTAATTTGGAACACCTATATAAAATTTCTAAAAGTTTAGAAATTCCACTAAAAGATTTATTAGAATAAACACTACAACGCCAAAGGGGTGCAACCCTTTAGCGTTAATTTATAAATCCGCTTGCAAGAACCAAATCTTTATCGTAAAATACCGCCATTTGTCCGCTAGCAAGCCCATAAACAGGCTCTTGTAAAATGATTTTTGCACTTTTATCTTCATTAATCAAAACTTTACATGGGGTCGATCTTGATCTATAGCGTATTTTTACTTCACAATCTAGCTCTTTAGCATCAACAAATAAATTAATATTATCAAGATTAAATTCACTTATCTTAAGTTCTTCTTTTTTACCTACTATGATTTCATTTTTTTTAGGATCAATTTTTAATACAAAATGTGGCTCATGAGCCCCACGCACTTCAAAACCTCTTCTTTTACCTATGGTATAGTGCATATAACCTTCGTGTTTTCCTACTTCTTTGCCACTACTATCTCTTACAATACCTGGAATTTTAGTATCCATAAACTGATCTAAAACTTGCACATAAGTATCTTCCACAAAACAAATTTCAGAACTTTCCTTTTGTGTTGCAAAAGATTTTAAAACATCGATTGTAGAAGCAAATTTTTTCACATCTTCTTTTCTCATCTCTCCAAGAGGGAAAATCAAATATTCCAAAGCCTCTTTCTCTGCATTTGCTAAAAAATAGCTTTGATCCTTACTCTCATCAACTGCAATTTTAATCAAACCATTTTCTATCCTTGCATAATGACCTGTGGCTAATTTCTCACAACCCAAACTCTTAGCAAATTCTAAAAGCTTGCCAAGCTTAATAAAGCGATTACACAAAGCACAAGGATTTGGCGTCTTTCCTTCTTTGTAGGTATTAACAAAAGGCATATAAACTTGATTTTTAAAATCTTCTTGTAAGTCTAAAATATGATATTTGATGTCTAAAAATTTAGCAACTTTTTCAACTTTTTGTATATTTTCTTCATGATAATTAGCTTTTCCATGAAGCTTCATATAACAACCTATAATCTCATGTCCTGCTTGCTTTAACTTATAAGCAGTTACAGTGCTATCTACACCCCCACTCATTGCAACAAGAATTTTCATCTTTTTCCTTTATCATTCTTATAATTTCATCTAAATCATCACTTATACTATACTTTAACTCATCATTTTTAGATATAGTTCCAAGTTCTAGTAAAGAAGTTTTGATAAATTCATCAAGAGGTTGCCAAAATTTTTGCCCAACTAAAATAATAGGAACATCTTTTTTAAAACTAAGTTGCTTAAGAGTAAGAATTTCAAAAAATTCATCTAATGTTCCAAAGCCGCCTGGGAAAATCACAAAAGCTAGACTCTTTTGGATAAGAGCCATTTTGCGAATGGCTAAGCTCTTAAAAGTGATATTATACTCTAAAAAGTCATTTGCTTTTTGCTCAAATGGTAAATGTATATTAAATCCAAAAGATTTCAAGTGCGAAGCTTGACTTTGCATAGCCCCGTAATTTGCAGCTTGCATAATACCACCGCCACCGCCACTGATGATGCCATAACCCTCATCAGCTAACTTTTGAGCTAATTTTGAAGCCAAAATACAATACTCATTGTCTTCTTTTAATCTTGCAGAACCAAAAAAAGTTATAGCATTTTTTAGGTTTGGCATGTTAGCAAATTTTTCTAAATCTTGGATTATTTTTTCATTCATTTTATAACCTTTAGTTAAAATAAATTCCATTCTAGCTAAATTTTTATAATAATCTTTTATGTAATTTTTAAATAATTTTCTTTTGTAAACTGCATTAAATTAGATTTTTTTAAATTTCTAAACTTTCAAATTCACACTTTTATATATTATACACACTTAATTATGAAAAGATTTTAGTAAATTCGTTATTATTTAAATCTTTACATCTATTTTAACACCAAAAAGAATTTTCAACTCATCGCTTGTACTAAATTTATCTTCTAATAGTTTTTTTACAAGCTCGTTTCTTATATTATCATCTTTGTAAGTTTCTTTGTTTTTACTTTCTGCTTGTATAGGTTTAAAAGTTTCTTTGTTTTCTTGTATGCTAGTATCATTATTATCATTAAGTAACATTTTATCGCCCATAGCTATTTCAAATTCTTTTACAAACTCATCGTGTCTTTGTTTAAAATCAAGATATTTAGTTTTAAATTCCTCTAGAGTTAAATCTTCTTGCATAAGATTATTAAATTCTTTTCTAAAATTAGATGCTTTTTTAGTAATATCAGATCCAAGATTAAACATTTGAGAGTAAGAGGAAAAGTTCATCAATTTAATATCTTCATCTTTTATATCCCAACTATTATAATCTTTACCAAGATTTTTAAGTGAAGATTTTTCTATTTTATTTGGATCTTTTAAAGCATTTGACTTCATAAAGTTATTAAATTTTTTCATATCTTTTTTGCTAATACTTTTATCAAGTCCGAATATTTTAGAATTAAATTCAAATTTTTCCCACGATAAATGGAATTTTCAGTCATTGTATTATTTGAAAATTTTTCATCTTCTTTCTTATTATTTAAATTTAAGATAGTGTGATGATGATTTAAATTGAAATTTATACCGTTTATCATTAACTTATCCTTTTTATTTTATAGAATAACCATCAAGAGCTAATTCCATATCATTCTTATATTTTGAACTTATTTCTTTAATTACTTTGTAATTGTTTAAAACAGTGCTCGATTTTACTCTATACCAACTACCTAATTGTTCGTTAATAACAGCTACACCGTAGGAGAAATATACAAATCTTTTTCCTAAATTAGAAACACCAATATTTCTTTTTACAGTATATCCAATAAAATTGTGATAAGGATCATTTCCTACTATACTCATAGTTTCCAAAAGTCTTTGTTGATTTGTGTATGTATGTTTTCCATTAACTAAGCAATTTGTGGTATCTATACCGCACATTCCACCAAATCGGACAAGCCCTTCTCTATTCCAATAATATTGATCTCCGTTACTATCTTGAAATAAGGTTAATTCTGAAGTCCAACTAGGCTTAGCAAAAGCTAAAAGCTCATTATTCCCAACTAGCTTAAAGCTAGTTTGATACCCACCCTTAACTTGTTTCATTTCATCTAAATTAAGAGCTTTAACCCCTTGAGAATTATCACTTAAAACACCATTACTAACTTTAGCTAAAAAATCCCCAGCAAAAGCAAAACTTACTAACAAAGAACCTAAAATCAAAGAACTTGTTAATTTTTTTAAACATAATTTCTCTTTAATGTGATTTAAATTGTTGCATTTTCAAACTTTAATATCTATACTTTTTGGTACAGAATTTAAAGAAAGAACTTTGTTAAATTCTCCTGCATCATCGCTAAATTTCATACCAAAAAGAAGTTCTAATTCTTTACTTGTGCTAAATTTACCTTCTAATAGTTTTTTTACAAGCTCGTTTCTTATATTATCATCTTTGTAAGTTTCTTTGTTTTTACTTTCTGCTTGTATAGGTTTAAAGGGTTTTTCTTTATCTTCTTCTGAAATTTCTTTGTTATCTACATTTTTTGCGGGATTGTTTGAATTTTCCTTTTGTTCTAGTATTTTTTGCTTAAAATCATCAATGCTCATATCTGAATTTAGTAAATCAAAAAGCTTAAAAATATTTCCTTTAAAATTCATACTATTTTCACTTATGAATCTGTTTAAATTATCAATTTCACTTTGACTCATAGTTTTATCAAGCCCTTGCATTTTGCCTAAAATACTTGTTTGTCCTTCGATAAAATAGTTTTTTACTTGAAATCCAGCAAAGAAAGTCATAAAAATACCACTTTTTGTTATAGTTTTATCATCATTACTATAAGGAGTAGGATCTATTAAAGAATATTTAAAAATATCACTTTTATCATCAAGTGAGAAAAAAGTCATTATTTTTATATTATGGGAAGTCGGAGAGTAATTTTGATAATTAGACATAAAATCTTTATATTCTTTATCATTTAAATTATATTTTTTATTTATCTCCAAAGTATTTTGATTAAATTCGAAACCTTGTGATATTTTTACTAAGTCTTCTTTTGTAAAATTGATTTTATTGTTTAACTCATCATTTAAAAGTTGTGAAAATACTTTATAAGCATTACCTAAACTTTTTGCTATATCAATATTAATATAACTTGATAATAGACTTTTTGTTTGAATATTAACAAAATTTTCAGCACCTTTAGCATAAATCTTATAATCTTTTGGAATGTCTGCTGCTTCGTTAAAATCACTTGTAAAAAAGCCCTCTTTATCTACGCCATAGCCTAAAATTTTATCTACTGCTTGTGATTTATCACTTACAAGGTTTGAAGCTTCATTTATGGCATTAGATGATTTTGTATTTATGGTATTATTGCTAAAAGTATTTGTATAATTGTAGCTCGAATAAGAATTTATGCCATTAATCATTTTTGCCATCCTGTAAGTAAAGTTTTATTTATAAGATAAATCGGCAAAAAATGATTTTTTCATAAGTTTTTTATCTTCTAGCTCTAGCAGTCCAGCCACCAAGTTGGCTTTCAAATTGAGTTTTATATTTCATAGTTAATTCTTTAATAACCTGATTATTATTTAAAATCTTACTCGAATTAACTCTATGCAACCCCGTTTGTCTATCAAGTAGTGCAACACCATAGTTAAAAAGAACATAAGGTTTTCCCGAGCTTGATATTGCGATATTTCTTTTTACTGTATAACCTAAAAATGTATTTGAAAAAGTATTATCGCTAGTTACGGTATAAATTGCTACTAACTGTTTATATGTTGTTGTATTATCTGGAATAGCTAATGCTATATACTCAGAATCTCCAAGTTTGCTTGTAAGAACTTGATACCCACCCTTAACTTGTTTCATTTCATCTAAATTAAGAGCTTTAACCCCTTGAGAATTATCACTTAAAACACCATTACTAACTTTAGCTAAAAAATCCCCAGCAAAAGCAAAACTTACTAACAAAGAACCTAAAATCAAAGAACTTGTTAATTTTTTAAACATAATTTCTCCTTATTTGGTTATTTTTAACCTTTATTTAAATAATATCACAAATTACATATTAAAATCAATTTGTTATTTGAAACATTTATTGTTTTAATGGAAAAAATCTAAAAATATTTAGAAAGGTAACAATGAAAAAGATTTTCTTAACATTTATAGTTTTACTTAGTTGTGTTTTTGCTAGTGATGAACTAAGTATAGACAGTTTATTTAAAAAGCAAATAGGCTTAAGAAGTATCACAAGCTTTTCTTTGCTTAGCACGGGAAATGCAAATTCTTATGCACTTTATCCCAACATCATTGTAGGTGGAGATCCTACAATTTGGAATGATACAAAGCAAGTATTTTTAACTCAAACTTTCATTTATACCATAACACCTAAGTTTGACATACTTATTTCAGGGGGCGGAAGTTATACAAGAGCTGAATATACAAACTTTTTTACAAATGAGTATTCTAGTAAAAACAGAATAGGTTTTGATAGTTTATGGCTAGGTTTTATTTATACAGGAGATAGCATTGCAGATTTAATTCCACAAATTACCTTTCAAACTGCAGTCATTCAAAGAGAAAAAGCAATCAATCAAACCAAAAACTTTTATCTAAAATCACAAAGCTTACAAGCTAGTTTAAGGGGATATAGCGACCCTGTTGTATATAGCATTTATACCGGTTTTGGTTATAATCAATCAAGAAAATTTAAAACCCTTAAAATAGAGTATGGAAATAGTATTTATGTGGGTGGGGATTTGTCTATCATACTAAGTCCTAAGATTACTTTGGATTTAGGAGCAGAGCAAAGATTTCAAACCGAGCAAAAAATCAATGGCTATCAAAATTCTGAAGTGCGTTCTATTCCAACTTTAAGTCTAGGTTCTACTTATAGCATTAATTCAGATACCGCAGTTTCTGTTAATGCTAGTTTTGGGGGAAGTTCTGCTTCGCCTGATAGTATATTTGGGATAAGCTTATGGAGAAAATTTTAAAAATTTTATTATTCTTATCCATTCTTGCTTTGAGTGCAAAAGCAGAATGGGTAATCAAGTCTTATCAAGAAATTAAAAACGAAAGAGTAATAAGACAAACTTATGAGCAATCTTGTGGGGCTTCATCTTTGGCAACTTTAATCAATATGCTTGATGATAAAAAGTTTGATGAGCTTAAACTTTTACAAACCATGAGCGGACAAAAGCTTTATACGGATATGGTAAGCTTTGCAGATTTAAGCGATGCAGTTAAAAAGCTAGGTTATGAAAGCAATTCATACCAAATCAATAGAGAAAGCTTAGACAAGCTTGTAAATATTCCAATGCTTGTAAAAATTGAAGATGACCCACGCTTCCCACATTTTGTGGTAATTATTAATCACAAGGGGAATTATTTACAAGTGCTTGATCCAAGCCATGGAGAATACATAAGCTCTAAAAGTCAATTTTTTAGCATTTGGGATAGATATAATAAAGGCGGTTATGCTTTAATTGTTGCTCCTAAAAAAGAGTTAAAACCTTTCAAGCTAAATACTCCAAAATCTTTGCATTTTGATTTTAAGCCTTTTAGCTTATATTGATTTTTATTGTTTTTTGATTAGAGAACTAATTTTTCATCTTAATTGCTCTAATCTTTCTTTTTTAGAGCCAATCTCAGTAATTTGTACTCCAAAATTTCCATCTACGATAACTACTTCCCCATAGGCAATCTTTTTATCACCTATTAAAATTTCTAAAGGATCATTAGCTAATTGATCAAGCTCGATAACTGAACCTATGTCCATAGTTAAAACATCCTTTAAAAGCATTTTTTTACTACCAATACGCACTCTTATAGGCAAACGCACATCCATAATCAAGCCGATATTTCTTAACTCTTCAACGCTTGCTAAGGTTTTATGGTCTTGAGTATGCTCTTCATGAGTTGTAACAATTTCTTCTAAATCAGTTTTAGTTAAAACTTTATAAATTTTCTCATCAAATACTAAGGAAATTTTCTCTTCTAAATCAGCTATTTTTACATTATATAAATATATTTTATGAAAGCCGCCAAGTTCTAGACTATCTGCAACAAATTCACAATTTTCTAAACTAAATTCCATTTTTGGAATTTCTTTTTGTGCACCTAAGGTTGTAGAAAATGCTGAAATGATATTTTGTATAGCTTCTTTAGCCGCGTCCATTTCATCTTCATTTAGCTCACTATTTTTAGAGATTTCTTCTTCTCCCATCATCCACTCACCAATTGCACTCATTAAAACCGCACTTGCTAAGATTTTGATTTTCATCTCATTATTGACACTAAAAGTAGCACTAACTAATGGCGGAGTCATAGAATCTTGAGAATTTACATCATACTCATAATACTCGCTAAATTCAGCACTTTTCCCTGTTAAGCCTTCTATTGTGCTTATGCACTCGTTGACAAATATGCCTAAAAAATCATTGATCATCTTCTTCCTCTTCTAACTCTTCATTTTCATCATAAGAATTTGCCTTTGCTCTTCTTTCATCTTCATATTTTTCAAGCATTTCTTTAATCTCATCTTTATCAGTTTTAATAAGTTCTAAGATTTTAATCGACTTTCTAAATCTATGAAGTCCTACTTGAGCTAAAAATACTTCTTTTTTATCTATGGCTACTATAGCTTTATCATCTGCACTTCTATCAAGTTTTAAAATATCTCCTTGTTTTAAATCTAAAAATTCATTTACATTGATAAAAGTTTTACCAAGCATAGCTTCATAAATCACTTCAGCACGACCGATCAAAGTTTTAAGTTCTTTATTTCTTGACTTTTTAGCCGAAGTTTCACCCATCATAATATCACGATTTGCTAAACGGCTCAAAATACTTTCCAAATGCACAACTGGATAGCATATATTTACCATACCACTTGAATTTCCTATGATAATCTCCATTACCACCATGATAACAATCTCATTTTGAGAAACAATTTGCACAACATTTGGACTTGATTCTTTTGCTTCAACACTTGGATAAATTTCCGTAACATTCATCCAACTTTCTTTAAGCCTTTGCATAATAATACGCAAAATAGAATCAAGCAAGTTAAGTTCTATTTCTGTAAGCTCTCTTAAGGTGTCAAAACTTTCACCCTGACCACCCAAAAGCCTATCTATCATAGGGAAAGCAATACTTGGATTAATCTCTAAAACACAATTTCCATCTAAAGGCTTAATAGAAAAAACATTAAAGCTTGTCGGTGAAGGTAAAGACATCAAAAATTCACCATAAGTCATTTGATCAACTGAGTGTAGTTTAATCTCAACTATACTTCTCATCATAGATGAAATTTGCGAAGCAAGATTTCTAGCTAATTTATCATGAATTCCTTTAATAGAACGAAGTTGTTCTTTTGAAACCCTATTTGGACGCTTAAAATCATATACTACAATATCTCTTTTATCTTCTATTTCTTCTAATTTTGAAGAAGCAGCACTATCATCGCTATCATCATCAACGACTTCTAAAAGAGCATCAATTTCTTCTTGGGAAAGTATTTCAGCCATTAAACTAGCCTTTCTCTAATCTTCTTAAGCAAACGCTTATGAATTTGTGAAATTCTTGACTCGCTAATCTCTAAAATCTCTGCAATTTCTTTTAAATTTAATTCTTCATAATAATAAAGCTGTATCACAAGCCTTTCTCTTTCTTTAAATTCTTCCAAAACCGCGTTGATTTTTTCTATTAATTCTTCTTTTTCTATTTGTTCTATGATATTACTATCATTAAAACAATTTAGCTGTTCATCTAAAGGCATAACAAGCGATATAGCATGAGCTGCTCTTGCTTCTTTTACCTTTTCTACTTCTAAATTTAATCTTTGTGCTAAATACTCATCATCAGGTTCTTTTTCATTTTCTTGGTAAAACTCATCTATAATAGCGTCAATATCTTTGATGATTTTTCTATTGCTTCTACTCATTACATCAAGGCTTCTTAGATAATCAAGCATAGCTCCATTTACTCTTTTTCTTGCAAAACCCCAAAAATTGTCATTTTGTTCTTTATCATAGCGACGCGAGAGTTTAATCATCTCTTCTACGCCAATACTAATTAAATCATTTACATCAATACTTGCAGGCAAACGCTCTTTAAGTCTAAAAGCCATAGCTCTTAATGCGGGCATATAAGAGATGACTAAGTCATCTTGTTCTTTTTTTAGCGTAGAAGCATAAGCATTATGCGGCTGCATGTTTTACTTTTCTTTTTGAAGAGCTATCAAGTTTTTTAAGGTCTTCACGCTCTTCTTGAAGTTTTTCAAGCAAGTAATCCATTTTCTTTTCTCTTGCAGCTAATTCTGCTATAAAGCTATTATTTTCATTTTCATATTTTTCTTTATTAAAGCTTCTACCACTAATTTTATTTGCATCTACAAAAATCATAATTACTATATGGATTAACACATAAAATACAAAAGTAATCAAACAAGTATATATAACTATCTCTACTGCATCTTCTATATTAACTATGGTGAACATTAATCCTATAAAAAAACCACAAACAGTAAAAAAAGCAACAAAATTTTCTGGTCTCATCTTTTTCCTTCAATCTAAAAACGATCCAAAAGCTTTTTGAAAAAACTCATAATGCTTTTATCTCCCACATTATTAAGCACTTTTTGTTCCAACCTATATAAAAGCTTAGAAGCTATGGCTTTTAGCTCATCGCTTGCATTAGTATCATCATCACTAAATAAAGTTCTTTTTTTAATACTAGAACTAATATCTTTACTTTGACCTAAAAATCCTAAAAATTCTAAATTTAAATTATGCTTAATGTTAATATCTGCTACTTTTTTAATATTATCAAAAATTCTTAAAGCCTCATTTTCATTTCTAACTACATTAAATACCATTAATAAATTCTCTTTAGTCTTTGAAGTAGTTTTTATAGTAGCATAAGCATCGGTAATTGCGGCAGGATCAGGTACAGTTATGACAATAACCTCATCAGACATTTCTAAGAAATTCCCTATATTGCCACCTATACCTGCTCCTGTATCAATGATTAAAAAGTCTAAATCATCTAAAATACTTGTTTGATTTAAAAATCTCTCGTAAATATTTTTATCATTATATTTTAAAATTTCATCGCCACTTTCACCTGGGATAAGCCATAAATTTGGCTTGACTTCTATTAGAATATCTTCTAGTGAGCATTCACCTTTTAAAACATGTAAAAGGTTTTTTTCTACACGCACATTTAAAATCACATCTAAATTTGCAAGCCCTATATCTGCATCAAAAAGCCCTACTTTATATCCGTTTTTAGCTAGGATGTTACCCAAATTTGCACTAAAAGTACTTTTTCCAACCCCACCTTTACCGCTAGTAACTGCGATAAAATGAGTATGTTTTGCATTTGAGTTTTCATTTTTTACTAGATCTTTTAATTTTTCTGCTTGATTACTCATTTTCATCCCTTCTAAAACCTTCTAACACACAACGCACTAAAAAGTCGCTATTAGCCACTTCTATATCATCAGGTACTTCTTGCCCTATGGAAAAAAAGCTCATCGGAGTGCTAGTTTCATAAAGCAAAGAAAACACATTTCCAAATACTTTTGTTTCATCAAATTTTGTAATGATTAAAGTGTCTATATTTAAAAATGAAAAATTATTATAAGTTTCTAATAAATCTTCATATTTTGTATTTGCTGAAAGCACTAAATTCACATCAATTTGCGCATTAGAATGCGATAAAAATTCTTTTGTTTTTTCAAGTTTTGCCTTATCATACTGTGAATTTCCGGTTGTATCTACTAAAATAACCTCACAAGTATTTAAACTTCTAATCGCATCATCTAAGTCATTTGGCTCTATACTATCAATAATAGGAAGTTTCATCATCTTAGCATATTGGAAAAGTTGCTCTACTGCGCCTATTCTATAAGTATCAAGAGTTATAATACCGGTTTTATAGCGTCTATCTCCATAAGCATAGCGAAAAGCAAGCTTTGCTAAAGTTGTAGTTTTACCTACTCCTGTTGGACCTACTAACATCATGATTTTTTGCTTTTTAATTTCACTTTCTAAACGGCATGGAAGCATATTACGCAAAAGTGAGTAAAAATACCTTTGCACTGCTTCTTGATTTGCTTTCATGGTGCTTGGCATATTTTCAATAGTCGCTTTCATAATCGCTTCTAAATGCGCTTCTTGCATACCGCTTGCTTTAGCTTGCTTATAAATACTTGCAAACTCAGGTGGTATAGCTAATTCTTTGCGTAAATCTGCCTTATCATCCCACATCATATCCACAAGCAAATTCATTTTATCATTAAGCTTGTTCATTTGTTTTTCAAAAGCTTCTATTTTTTTATCATAATTTGGATTTGGCATAGAAAAATCTTGATAGTTTGAAACCTTGCTAATTTCTGAACTAACTTGAGAAAGTTTGTTTTTTAAATTTAAAAAATTATCATCTTTTTTGCTTGTATTTAAATAAGGATTAATAGGTTTTTGCTTAGCTTTCGAAGAAAAATCAAGCACTACATCTTCTTCTTTTTTTTCATCTTCAAGTTTTGGAGCTTGAATTTTAGCCTCAGGAAAACTTGCTGTGTTTGGTTTTTTCTTTGGTGGCATAGGCAAATTATTTTGTTTTAAATGCTCTTCATAATCAGCTTCTTCAATCGCCACTATAACCTCATACAAAGGCTTTTGATTGATAGTTTTTGGACGAATTTGCTTATTAGTTACTATCAAAGCCTTATCGCCATAATCTTGCTTGACCTTAGGTATAATCTCATCTGTGCTTTCAACCGTAAAAGTATGAATCAATTGTCCCATATTTTTCCTTATCTTAACAAGCCCAAAGGCAAAGTTACGCTAATTCTATCATTTACCCCCACATGAGGTACTATGCAATACTCATCTTTACGCGCTTTTTTTGAAAAATACAACAAATCCAAATCAAGCGTTCTAGGAGCATTTTTAAAAGTTCTTTTTCTTTTGAATTTAAACTCATAAAAAAACAAAACTTTTAAAAGTGCTCTTGCATGCAAACTTGTGCTTACAACCATCACTGCATTAGTAAAGTCTTTTTGCTCTTCAAAGCCAAAAGCTTTATTAATCAAAAATGGCGATGTTTGCAATACTTGCAAGCGTTTATCTTGCATTAAAAGCCTAAATAAACTCCGAAAGCGTTTTTTTTCATCTTCTATATTGCTTCCAAGTCCTATAATGGCTATGTATTTTCCTTTTTTATCAGCCTTTGAATAAAAAGGAAAAAAACGAATTTTTTCTAACCTTCTAGCCCCTTTAATCAGCAAGTTATAACACCACTGCCTTTTCTTTATCAAGATAAACCATATCTTCTATCCTAATGCCAAGTTTATCTTTGATATAAATTCCAGGTTCAATGGTAAATACCATACCCTCTTTTAACTCATAATCACTTCTTGGACTAATGTTTGGTAACTCATGTATATCAAGCCCCACTCCATGTCCTAAACTATGAATAAATTCTTTTTCAAAACCTGCATTTTTAATCACTTCTCTTGCGATAAAATCAAGCTCACTTGATCTCATACCAACGCGTGCTTTTTCTATAGCTTGAAGTTGGGCTTGCTTAACCACTTCATAAATTTGCATAATTTCTTTGTCTTTAAAATTTGGCTTATTTTTATCAAACACTATGCCACTCTCATCAAAACAAGCCGTTCTTGTGCGATCAGAACAATACCTTTGATAAACCACACCCGCATCAACTAATAACAAATCTCCATATTCTAAACATTTATCACTAGGTAAAGCATGTGCTTTAGCCGCATTTTCATTAATAGCTACAATAGGTGAAAAAGAAAGTCCTAAAGCACCTTTTTTTTGAAAAATTTCACATGCTTTAAAATGTAATTCTTTTTCGCTTTTTCCATGGCCTTCTTGGCTGATAAATTTAGCAAATTCTTCAAAACATTCTTTACCAAAATTTACAGCCTTTTGCAAAAATTGTAATTCCTTGGCATTTTTTATAATGCGTTTGTTTTTACTCAAGTCTAATTTTTCTTCAAAAACGATATTTGCACTTTTGCTAAGTTCTTTAAATTCAAAATAACTAAAGTCTTTTGGGTCAAAACATATTCTATCAATCCCTGCTTTTTCTAAAAGCTCTCTAGCACTAGCAAAAAGATCTTGTGCTAAAACTACCTTAGCATTTTTTATCATTTCACTAGCTTCAAAGCTATATCTTGCATCAGTGATGAAAAAAGCTTTATCTTCAAGTTTTAAAAATAAAGCATTATCGCAAGAATAGCCACACTCATAAAAAAGTGCATTTTCGTTTTTTAAGATAAAATTCATTGATTTGCTTGTTGTGCTTTTGCTTGAGCTGCTTTATATGCATTGATTTGATCAAAAATTTGGAAAAGTCCCATTAAAGCCATATGATAACCAAAAGGACCAAAACCTACCAAGCTACCTGCACAAACTGGTGCTATCATGCTTTTTTGTCTGAATTCTTCTCTTCTGTAAGTATTGCTAATATGCACTTCAATCACAGGCATATTAATCGCTGCAATTGCATCGCGGATTGCTATAGAAGTGTGTGCATAAGCAGCTGCATTAATAATCACTCCATCTACACTGCCTAAGCATTCTTGAATTTTATCAACTAACTCACCTTCAAAATTACTTTGAAAAAACTCAATCTCCACATTAGCTTGTTTTGCAGCTTGTTTCATTTGCTCGTGGATATCTTCCATTTTCATATTACCATAAATGTGAGTTTCTCTTACACCAAGCATATTAATGTTTGGTCCTTGTATCACCATAACTTTCATAATCTAACCTTTATTTAGTAAAATTTACTATATTATAACACTTTAAAGCTAAATTTTAGCTACAATTTACCTTTTTAAAGGAGGTAAAATGTTTATAATAGCACCCAAAATCATCCTAACTTGTGATGATAAATTTAGTATTTTAGAAAAAAAAGCTATTCTTTTTGATGATAATATTTTAGAAATTGATAGCTTAGAAAATTTACAAAAATCCTACCCACAAGCTAAGCTTATACCAACTCCAAAAGATACCTTACTTTTACCTGCTTTTATCAATCCACACACGCATTTAGAATTTAGTGCAAATAATGGAAATTTAGTCTTTGGAGACTTTTTAAAATGGCTTGATAGCGTTTTTAATAACCGCGAGCAATTAAACGAAAAAGCCAAAGAAAAATTAATCTCACAAAATATTCATAAAATGCTAAAAAGCGGCACTGCTACTATAGGAGAAATTTCAAGCTTTGGGGGCGATTTAAACCCTTGTGTAAATTCACAAGCTAGAGTGATATTTTTTAATGAAATTTTAGGTTCAAATGAAAATTTTATCCAAGCAAAAAAAGAGGAATTTTTAACTCGCTATAAAAAAAGCATGAGCTTTAAAACTTCTAAATTTATCCCTGCTATTTCAGTGCATGCACCCTACTCAACCCATCCAGAGCTTGCTAAATTTGCTATAAAACTTGCTAGAGAAAACGATCATTTGCTAAGCACACATTTTCTTGAAAGCAATCATGAAAACAACTGGCTAAGGTTTAAAAAAGGTGGTTTTAAAAAGAGCTTGGCTAAATTTAGCAAAAATCCTATGCCACTTTACACTCCGCAAAGCTTTTTAGAACTTTTTAAAGATCAAAGGACTTTATTTACACATTGCGTGTATTTTAAAGAATGGAATTTGCTAGATAAAAATCTGCACTCAATCACGCATTGTGCTTTTTCAAATAGGCTTTTGAGTAAAAATACTTTTAAATTAAAATCTGCTTTAAAAAATGGTATTAATATCCATCTAGGAACCGATGGCTTAAGTTCAAATACTTCTTTAAGCATGCTTGATGAAATGAGAGCAAATTTACTTATACATGATGATTTAGAGTTAGAAAATTTTGCCAAAATGTTACTTTTAATGGCAACAAATAAAGCCGCAAAAGCCTTAAATTTAAACCTAGGTCAAATTCAAAAAGGCAAAATAGCTGATTTTAGTCTTTTTGCTTTACCAAATAGTGCAAATTTAAAACAACTTCCTTTGCAATTTATCTTACAAAGCAAAGAAGTGTTAAAACTTTTTATAGAAGGAAAAGAAATAATATAAATATCTTAAACAAGAGTTTCTAATCAAAATTAAAATATTTCTGTTATACTTAAAAATTATAAGAATCTTTAATAAAATTTAAGAAAGTCATATGAAAAAATATTTAATAATATTTATTTTTATAACTCAAATTTTAGCTTTAAATGATTTTGAAGTTATTAATGTTCATAAAGCACACGATCTTAATATCACAGGAAAAAATATAAATGTAGGTATTATAGATTCTGCTTTTAATGCAAATCATCCTAGTTTGCAAGGACAAATCATAGAGCAACAATACTCAACAGTAAATAATAAACCTTATACTCCTGATCTAACAGTAGACACTCACGGATCACATGTAGCAGGAATTATACTTGGTAATTTTAAAAACATTAAAGAACCATATGGGATTGCTTACAATGCGAAAATGTATGGAATTCAAATTTTTGGCTATAACAATGGAAGTCAAAAAATAATTCCTTATAATATTTATGATTATTTTAAAGATAAAGAAATAAAAATAATCAATAATAGCTGGAATACACAATTATATCCAATAGTAGGAATGAGTCAGCTCGGATGGTATGTATCAGATCTTAAAAAGCAAAATTCTAATTATTTTTTAAATTTAGCAAACAACAATAAACCGCTTGATGGGATTATAAAGTTAGCAAAAGAAAAAAACATTCTAATACTATTTGCAGCTGGAAATGAGGGTATAGTATCACCTGGATTTAATGCTACTCTTCCTTATTATGATGAAAATTTAAGATCATGGCTTAGCATTGGAGCCATTGATTCTTCTAAAATTACAAAAGATGAAAATGGAAAACTTATATTATCCTCTAAAGCTATAGCATCGTATAGCAATGGATTAAAAGGAGTTGAAAATTTTTCATTAGTAGCACCTGGAAGTTTTGTTAATTCAGTTAATGCTGCTTATAATATACAACCCATTTTTGGAAGACCTGATAAAAATTTATATGTTAAAATGAGTGGTACTTCTATGGCAACTCCTATGGTAAGTGGAGCTGCTGCTTTAGTGTCAGAAAAATTCCCTTTTTTAAATGGAAAACAAATAGCTGATGTTTTATTAAGTACAGCAAATAAAAATTACAAAACTCCAAAACTAACAGTAAAAGAAACTCAACTTCTTAATACTTCCAATGGAAGAAAACAATCCTATTATACTATTATTTATATAGATATGCCTATCCCTGATGATAAAAATAAAATAAAACAAGATTTGATAGATGCTGGATATTGGAGTTTTGAAGCAGATAAGATATTAAACAATCTAATCGACAAATATCCACTTATGCAAAATGCCAATGAAGACTACAAAGGAATACAAACTCTCAAAAAAGAACAAATCTTAGGACAAGGCATTCTAGACATTGAAAAAGCCATAAATGGTATAGGAATTTTAGATGCAAATAGATTAAATTCACAAGATATTACCGATACTTATGGCGAAAAAGAAGCTTACTATACTATAAATACTCAAGGATATAACGCGACTTTTAGCAATGACATATCTCAAAAAAAATGGGATGATAGTTTACATAGACTCGATGCTTTAAATTCTCCAAAAGATGAAATACAAAATTTAAATATTGGATTTATCAAAGATGGTCAAGGGAGGTTAATTTTAAGTGGAGAAAATACCTATCTTGGTAAAACTATAGTAAAAGAGGGTGAGCTTTCCCTAATAAAAACACAAAATAATAAAGGAATTATAAGTGGGGAGGTTAAAGTTTTAACTAATGGTAAATTTAGTGGAAATGGTTTAATAAAAAATAATTTATACAATCAAGGAATTGTGAGACCTGGAAATCAAGACTTAAGTGATTTAATTGTAGAAGGTCTATATAACCAAAAAAACAATGCTGTTTTGCAGCTTGATTTTGGAAATAATGGTAATTCTAAACTTATAGCAAATTCTTATCAAATAGAAGGTGGTAAATTACAATACATACCATTACCTATGTTTTACACTAGCGGCAATGTAATTACTATAAATTTAGCTGGATTAAAAAATAATATAAATGACTTTGAAAAAGTTGAAATATCAGGAAACAATAGTATTGATTTTGTTGCTGTATTAGATGAAGATAAAGTTAGTATTAATAAGCCCACGCCTGAACCAAAACCTGAACCAAAACCTGAACCAAAACCTGAACCAAAACCTGAACCAAAACCTG
>NZ_JAKMRU010000050.1:0-652 GCF_025772235.1 Campylobacter sp. IFREMER_LSEM_CL1085
GGTATTAGTTTCATTGCTTTTGGATATATAGTTTTTAACATCATCAACCCTTGTTTTGATTTGATTTTTTTGAGTATTTGCATGAAAGAGTGCTTTTAGCTCTTGCTCGTGTCTTGTTTTAAGCTCCTGAGTAATCCTTGTGAGTTCATTATTTACACCCAAAGCTAAATTTAAATCACTTTGACTTTTTTCTAATTTTGCTTGAGTACTATCAAGTCTTAGATAAAAATATCCTGCTAAAATTGCCATTAGAGCTAAAGCAATATAAAGTTTTTTATCTCCTAGGATATATGAAAATATAGAATTCATGCTAATTCATTTGTTATTTCTAATTTAATGTCTTCAAGATTTTTACCATGCATTAAATCGTAAAATTCTTTACAAGCTTGTCTGCTTTGTCCGACACTTTCATCGCTCTTAGTTAAACCTAGTAAAATACAACCTTTTGTATCTTTGTCTGTATTTCCCCAATGGATTAAAATGTGTCTATCAAAAGGTACATCATCGTTGTAGATATTTACAACGCTATCATCATCGTTTAAAACTTTAACTCCTGCTACTATCCTTTTACCTTTATCATTAAAACTAGATAGTGTATGTCTTTTTAGATTATAAACTCCTGCAGGAACTCTTAAGTCTTTTTCTCTTTCAA
>NZ_JAKMRU010000051.1:0-599 GCF_025772235.1 Campylobacter sp. IFREMER_LSEM_CL1085
GCATTTAATGCAAGTAGGTTAATTTGATCAGCAATATCACCTATTATAGAAGTAACATTTTTAATCTCTTCACTTTGAGCAATAACTTCACTAGTTTTATGAGATACATTTTGCATAGAAGAAGTAATCTCTTCTAATGCTGCTGCTGTTTCTTCTAAAGAAGAAGCTTGAGAAGATGAAGAATCTGTTAAGTCTTTAACAGCACTTTGTAATTTACCACTCTCATCTGCTAATAAAGAAGCAAATTCAGATGATTGTCTTAGCATAGCTACTATTTCTTGACCTAATACATTAGTAGTTACTTCAACTCCACCTTTAGCATTTTTAACTTCAGTAGTAAAGTCTAATGCCTTATAGCTATCAAATACTCTATTGATTTCATTCATATTAGAACCAACTTTTGCTTGTAATACATCAAGCATATCATTTAATACATTTTTTAATTCTATTAATTGAGGATTAGCAGGAATTGCTGTTATTCTTGCTGTTAGATTACCACCTTCTATTTCTTTAGCTGTATCAACTGATTGTTCTACTGCTTTAGCATCTTGTTCTAATGCATTTTTAGTTTTAGTGATGTTTTCATTGATGGCTTTGGC
>NZ_JAKMRU010000052.1:0-557 GCF_025772235.1 Campylobacter sp. IFREMER_LSEM_CL1085
AGATACAATCTTAAAATCTTCTTTTATATCATCTATAATGATATTGCTTTGTTTCGTTTTTAAAGAAGTTTCATTGTTAAAATTTGTGTTTTTTATTATAGTATCTATACTTTCTTTTGTATTGTTTTCTTGATTTGAATTTAAAGAAAGTTCTTTGAAATTTATACTTTCTTTTATATTACTTTTTTGATTTAAGTTTTTATTTATTTCTTTATTTTCATTTTTATTGATTGTTTTATCTTTGTTATTTAATTCTTCATTGACAATAAAAGAGCTCATATAAGTTTGATAAGCATGTTCTAAATCTTTAAAACCAAGTCTTTTAAATTCATCAATACTTTTATAAAGTTCTTTTCTTGCATTTAAATAAGTATCATTTAGTTTGTTTTTATGAGAGATAAAGATAGTATAAAAACTAGAGTTAAATTCTAATTCTTTTATTGTGTTTTCATCAAATAAAGCTTGCTTATCTTTATCATATAAAACATAATCTTCACAAAAATATAAAGCTTTTAATAAATAGGGTTTTGAATCGATGTTGATGTTGTTGATATCTT